>JAKZVK010000641.1:0-2732 GCA_047516085.1 Bryobacterales bacterium | reverse complement strand
GTGCTCGACCGCACCAACGGCGAATTCATCAAGGCTTGGCCGCTGGCAGAGAACATCGACTGGATCACGGGCATTGACGAAGAGGGCAACCTGATCGGACGCAAGGAACCGATCGTCGGTCAGTACCTGAAGATGTGTCCGTCGATCGGCGGCGTCCGCAGTTGTAACCACGGGGCCTATAGCCCGAAGACCGGTTGGTTTTACTCGACCGGCATCGAGTGGTGCCAGACGGTCATCTCGCGTCCTGAAGAACCCCGCGAGGGCATGACCTACTTCGGCGGCGAGTTCACGCTCGAGCCGCCGAACAAGGGCGAGGCCGGTGGACACCTTTCCGCCTACGACCCGATCACGGGCGAGCGCCATTGGCAGATTCGGCACAAGTACCCGCTGCTTGCCTCGCAGCTTGCCACGGCCGGCAATCTGCTCTTTACCGGTGACGCCACCGGACGCGCCGTCGCCCTCGACACCGAGACCGGGAAGGAGCTGTGGTCGTTCCGTACCGGCTCGGGGATCCGAAGTTCTCCGATGACGTATGCAGTCGAAGGCAAGCAGTACGTGGCGATCCCGAGTGGCTGGGGCTCGGCGCTGGCCGGCTTGATGACCCAGCTCTGGCCCGAAGCGAAAGACTTCCCAAGCGGCGCGACCCTGTTTGTGTTCGCCTTACCGGAGTAGCAAGAATGGCAAATCGCATTTCTCAAGCACCAGTAGGGGCGGGCCCCCGAGCCCGCCCGCGATTTTCCCCTCTCTCGCAGGGGTCCGACGTTGCCTGGGTGGGGTGGGCCGGCACTGGGGCCGGCCCCTACATGCGCGGGGCGCTGCAGCTTCTGGTCTGCGTGGGCTTGGCTTTCGCGCCGCTGGCAGCCCAAAGCACCGTCGAGCTGACCAGCGCGTCGGTCATCGCCAAAGGCAACGACCTGTTTGCCAAGAACTGCGCCACCGGCTATTGCCACGGCGCCGAAGGACGCGCCGCCCGCGGTCCCGACCTGCGCAACCGCGACTGGGACCCGCGCAAGCTCTACTCCTCGGTTCGCGACGGCGTGCCCGGCACGACCATGCCGCCGTGGAACAACATCCTCACCGACGAAGACCTCTGGGCCGTCAGCGGATACATCATCAGCCTGGGAACGACCGAGCTCAGAGGTGCGGCCGCCACGATCACACTGGGATCGGCCCCCGCCGGGCCAGCCGAGTTGACCGGCAAAGCCAAGCACGGCCACGACTTGTTCTTCGACCTCAACAACCAGAAGCGTTGCGCCATCTGCCACCGCCTCGGCGGCAAAGGCACGGCGGTTGGGCCCGACCTCTCGGCCGCCTCGGGCAAGTCGGCCGACGAGCTGCTGAATGACATCGTGGACCCCGGCGCATCGATCGCGGAGGGCTACGAGCAGACCGTCGTGACCTCGAAAGCGGGCGAGACCATCGCCGGGGTCAAGCAGTCGCAAACCGAAGAGCTGATTCGCGTCTACGACAGTGAAGCGATCCCGCCACCCCTGCGCACCTTCTACCGCGATAGCGTACGGAGCACGACGACGCGCAAGCAGTCCTCAATGCCCGCGAACTACGATCAGTTCTATACGCGGAACGAGTTGCAGGCCATCGTGGCTTATCTCAGGTCGGGCAACTTCTGAGCAGGGCGCGCCTGCTACGCTCCAGGCTTGGTAACCTGCCAGGGCCTGTTGCTGAGGAGGGTGACTCGCCTTTGTCCTAAAACGAACATCCCGAGCCCACCTCAGGCTCGGTTGCAGAGTCGCTGCTTCCTACGAATGAACAGACATCCTCTCGTTGCGGGCAAGGCAGTTACAACCTGTCACTCGTGTTCCGGGCTCAGATGGCTGCCTTATCGCTCTTAGCGCTGACCAGAACTGTCCAAGCGAAAAAGGGGATTCAGAATGCTACGACTCTTACTGCTGCTCACCATACCATTCACCGCCCTGGCCCAACTCCAAGGCGTCATCGACCTCCACGTCCACTGTGCCCCGGACAGCGGCCCCCGCTCGATCGACGCGCTCGAGACCGCCCGCATGGCGCAACGACACAACATGCGTGCGCTGCTCTTTAAGAACCACTACACCCACACGGCGTCGCTCGCCTATCTCGTCTCGCAAGCCGTGCCCGGCATCGAATCCTACGGCGGCATCGCGTTGAACCGCAGCGTCGGCGGCGTCAACCCACCGGCGGTCGAACACATGGTGCGCACGACCGGCGCGCTCGGCCGCGTCGTCTGGATGCCGACGTTTGATTCCGAGCACTACCACCGCACTGTCGAGCCGAATCCGAATCACGTGCCCGTCTCGAGTCACGGCGAACTGCTTCCGGAGGTCAAAGAGGTCCTCGCCCTGCTAGCCAAACTGAACCTGGCGCTGGCGACGGGACACTCGAGCCCCGCGGAGTCACTGCTGCTGATCCGCGAGGCCAAGCGCGTGGGCGTCGGCCGCATCCTGGTCACCCACCCCATGCTGCCGCTGGTCGGGATGTCTGTCGAGATCCAGAAGGAAGCGGCGCAACTCGGCGCGTTCCTCGAATACCCCGCCGCGATCGCGCTGCCGACGGGTGACATGACGGTGGACGACTACGCGGCAGCCATCCGGGAGTTCGGCCCCGCCCACGTCATCGTCACCAGCGACCTCGGCCAACCGCTCAACCCGGTCCATACCGACGGCCTGATCTGGTTCCTCGATCAGCTCAGATCCCATGGCTTCACCGGGGATGAGATCGGCCTGATGACGAAACAC
>JAKZVK010000640.1:0-7369 GCA_047516085.1 Bryobacterales bacterium | reverse complement strand
GCCGGTAGGGTGGAGCTGGTTGGTTGTGCGTCATCGGTCTTCGCGGTGTGGCTGTTGTGCCGCCCTTGCAGGGCTCGGGAGATTTGAGGGGGATCGGTGTCCCTGGGCTCACGCCCAGGGCTGTTATTTGGGCCACCCCTTCGGGGTTCGCCTCCTTTCGATGGCCGAGGAGCGCCCGGTCCGATCCCGCGGCTCCTTCCCGGTACGGTTTCCACGTTCGTTGCGTCCCTCCCAACGCCGGTCAGATCGCGACCGGCGTTTCTTCACCCTCAGTGTACGGTTCGGGTGTGGGGGCGGCGGGTGGCTGGAGAGGTAAGTCGTTGAAAGGTTTGGGGAAATTGTTTTTGAAATTCCGTGACTGGGCTGGGCCGGAGTGAGTTCGGTGGGTTTGTTCCTCACGTTTTGGTCGTGCCGGGGATGATCTCGGATGATTTGGGTTCGTTTTCTTCGGCGTGCAGATGGTGAATCTCTGTCGTAACGCTCTCATGACTCGAAGGGTGGGGCTCGAAGAGAGCCGGATGTGTTTGCGTCTCGCCCACCCGCCAGGTATTGGGAGCAGAAAGTCTCATACGCCCCTGCCGGGGCTTGGACCCCGCGGTTGGATAGGGCACGTTGCGCTATCAAGAAGCGCGGGCCTGTGCCCGCGCGCCCGCGGATTTACATCCGCGGCTCCGTTGTCGCGGGTGTCGCGGTTGCGGGGAGCCGGGGTATCACGCGCTTGTCAGAATTCTTACGTACGGATTTGGGCCTCTAGGGATGAGGAGAACGCCAGGTATTTCGTGTGAATAGGCGTTAGAATCGGTGGGGACTTCCGAAGGCGTCAGCTATGGACCCTGCAACGGTAACGGTCATCACAATATTGGCGGGCCTTGCCGCTATCGTCGGTATTCCCGTCGGAGTGGGGCGCTGGTGCGTCCGGCGGCGAAACGAGAAGATCGACGATTGCATCGTTGAGTATCTGGAGGCAAGGGCCTCCGACGCTGCGAGCACCAAAGACGTTCGCGAGTCCCTCAAAGCCCGCGTCTGGAGACCGACCGAGGCAGCCGTACGAAAGAGCCTGTTGCGGCTGCAAGGCAACGGCCTTGTCGTACCAACCGAGGGAGGCAGATGGAGGCGCAAGCTAGAGGACGCACCTTCCGGTGGGGATCGCAAACCGGCCGAACCGGTTGAGCCAGCCGCAACGGGCCGCGCTCGCGTCAGAAAAGTGTCCGCGACCCCACAGGTTCGCCCGAAGCCGCCGACGCCTCACTTTGCGCACGCCTACCCCATACAGCCCAACTTCACCGGGCGGGTTAAGGAGCGGCGGATGCTGACCGAGTGGCTGACGGGCGGCAACCAGCCGGTGATGGCGCTGATCGCCATCGGGGGTATGGGCAAGTCGGCGCTGACCTGGGCCTGGCTGCAGCGCGACGTGCTGGGCTTGCCGTTGCCGGGACATGCCGAGGAAGACGCCGCGAGTGCTGAGGGCTGTCGCGTGGCCGACGAGCAGCGGCCCGAGGGCGTGCTGTGGTGGTCGTTCTACGAACGTACGGCGGGCTTCGCCTCGTTTCTCGACGAGGCTCTGGCCTATGCAAGCGGTGGCCGGATCGACCCGGTCGCGATCGGCTCGCCGTCGGAGAAGGTTCGGGCTTTGTTGTCGTTGCTTCAGCAGCAGCGGATTCTGCTGGTGTTGGACGGCTTTGAGCGCGACCTACGTGCCTACGAGGGGCTCAACGCGGCGTACCTCGGAGACAAGGCGGCGGGTGACAAGACGGCGGGCGACGAGGCAGCGAACGAGACGACGGCAGGCGACGAGAACGGCTGCGTCGACCCCCACGCCGGGGGTTGGCTGCGGGCGATGGCGTCGTATAACCTGCCCGGGCGGGTGCTGCTCACCAGCCGGCTGTTTCCAAATGAGCTGCAAGGGCCGGGCAGCCTTTTGGCGGGCTGTCGGCGGGAGGATCTCCACGACTTGGGTGCCGAAGACGCAGTGACCTTCTTCCAGTCGGAAGGCATCCTGGGCACGCGGGCGGAGATCGGCGCGGCCATCGCGCGCTACGGGCGGCACCCGCTTTCGTTGCGGCTGCTGGCGGGCGCGATTCGGAAGGACCCGCGGATGCGCGGCGACATCCGGGCGGCGGGGCGGCACACCGTGCTCGACAAGCTCAGGGGCAAAGAGCAGCACCACATCCTCGAAGTCGCCTACGACGAGATGGACGAGGCGAAGCGCGGCCTGCTCAGCCGACTCGCTGCCTTTCGCAGCCCGATGGACTACCAGGCGCTGCTGCACTTGAACCCGTTCGAGAGCGAGGACGAGTTCGTGCCGGCGCTCGAGGAGCTGGAATCGCGCGGCTTGCTCTTCATCGAGCAGGGGAGCGGGCGCTACGACCTGCACCCGATTGTCCGGCAGTATGCCTACGACCGGCTGGGAGACAAAGAGGGTGTTCACAGCCGGCTGCGGGACTACTTCGATGCCGTGCCCGCGCCGGACAAGGTGGAGTCGGTCGACGACTTGGCGCCGGTCATCGAGCTGTACCACCACACCGTGGGCGCCGGACGGTACGACAAAGCGCGCGAGCTGTTCCGAGACCGGCTGGTCCAACCGCTCCACTTCCGCTTCGGAGCCTATCAGAAGATCATCGAACTTCTGAGCTCTCTCTTCCCCGGCGGCGAGGCCCGCCCGCCCCGGCTGAAGGACGAGCGCGCCCAGTCGTGGACGCTCGACGTGCTGGCCAACGCCTGCAGCCTGTCCGGGCAGCCGGGCCGGGCGGTGCCGGTTTTCGAGATGGCGAACCACCTCGATGAAAGCCGCGGCGACAAGGGGAACCTCGCGATCGGCCTGGGGAACCTGGCCGACGACCAGGCGAAACTCGGCGAGCTAGCAGCGGCCGAGCGCAATCTGCGCCGCCAGATCGAGCTGTGCGGCGAGATCAAGGACGAATTCCAGGAGGCCATCGGCCACCAGGAGTTGGGCCGCCTGCTGGCTTACGAAGGCCGTTTCGACGAGGCTGCCGAGGAGCTGGAAACCGCCCTCAGCGCATTCGGACAGCAGGGGAATCAACAATCCGAGGGCATCGTCTGGGCCTACCGGGCCCTGCGCTCGCTGATCATGGGCGATCCTCAAGCGGCCATCGAAGCCGCCCGCCAGTCGCGCGAACTCGCCGACGTCGAAAGCTACGAACGGGACATCGTACGGGCTGAATGGCTGCTCGGCTGGGCGCGGGAGGCCCTGGCGTCACACGAACCCCGGCAGCGCGACCAGCATCTGGCCGAGGCCGAAAAGCACCTCACCGAAGCTCTTACCCGCTGCCACTGCATCAACCTGGTCGAGTTGGAGCCCGACATCCTGCTCGCCTGGGCCCGTTGGCACCGTACCCAAGGCGAGGCTAACCCCGCCCGCCGTGACGCCCAAGAAGCCCTGCGCATCGCCGACCGTTGCGAGTACCGCCTCAAGCAAGCGGACATCCACAGCTTCCTGGCCCGGCTCGACCTCAAGGCCGGCGACCTCGACGCCGCCCGCACCTACGCCGAAACGGCCAAGGAACGCGCCCAGTGCGACGGCCCGCCGCATTGGTACCAGCCCGCCCTCGACGAAACCGAGCGCCTGCTCGCCGAGATCGACAGCAGCAGATCGGTGAGCCGTGGCACCGCCGATCGATGAACGGTTGAGGGGGTGGGGCAGCAGAGGGCACGGCATGCCGCTGAGCTGTCCCAGTCAGCGCTGGGCCGGCGGGCGTTGGACAACGTACGCTCCTTCGTTGGCATCAACCGGGGGCGCGAGCAGGGAGACCCCTTTGTTCGGTCCGGTGCGATTCACGAATCACTGCTTTCCATCGCCCCTTTCAGGGCTCCCATCTCTTGATGAGTTTTCCTAGGGTTCCGCCGAGGACGGCTTCACCCTAGGCTAGACATCCAACGCCGCTTCGCGGCTGCCTAGGAGTCGGCAGGGTGGATTTCTAGAGCAGGTATCGGTTAGTGGTGTACAAGAGCCGAGCGGGGCTCGGCACGCCACGGGCGTACGACACGTCGCGAGCGATCGGTGTGAAGTGGCGGAGCGAGGTCGGAGTGGAGGCTGTTCGTTAGGCGAGCTGGACCGATGCAACCCATGGACATCGGGTGCCGCATCAGGGATCACGATGTCAAGCCGCGTAGCGGCACCTTAATGCCGGCCCGGAGTGCCACCCCGGGAACCCGGCCCCCAACCCTTCAGATCCGGGGCCTGGGGACTGCGTCCCATGGCCGCAATCCCCAGGCCCCGGAGGTTTCGGAGGGCTCTCGTTCCTGGGGCTCACGCCCCAGGCTAGTATTAAGGCGCCGCTGCGCGGCTGGAGGGGGTCGGGCGGCGGCTGACGGCCGATCAGTGGGGCAACGAAGCGCGCGCCGTGTGTGGTTGAGGCGCGGACACGGACAGCATGCTGTGCCCCTACGTTTTCGGTCCGCGAGCCTATTCGGATGAGGCGGCGATTGTGGCAGGGCGTTGCGTTGAGCCGCCTAGCGGCTGGAGGGGGAGGCAGCGGCCCCCCCCCTACAATTGGTAGTGCCATGTCCCGGTTACCACAAACTGAACTGACCGACATCGTTACCCTTGTTGTAGCCGGTTCATACCCAACGGGTAGTGGCTATGTCCGGGCCGGTTGAATTGACGGAGGTGCGAGATGAAAGTCTTTCGTGAGTCCGCCATATGCAGGGCGGCGATGGTCTTCGGTTGGCTGAGCTTGCTGGTGTGGGGCCTGCCCAGGCTTGCTGTTGGCCAGCAGGGCGCCGCGCCCGGCCTGGGTTCCCAAGAGCAGGGTTCCCAAGAGATGGCGTACCAAGAGGTGACGCCATGGCCGACCCCGGCCATCACCGCGGCAGGTACGCCCGCCGGGCCTTGGAATTTCGGTCAGGTGGCGGCGGTGGCCACCACCAAGAGTGGCAACATCCTGGTGCTTCATAGTGGCGCTCACCCGATCATGGAGTTCTCGAGCGGCGGGACGTTCGTCCGGTCATGGGGTGACGGGCTGATCAGCGAGGGTAAGGTCGTGCAAATCGCGCCGCACGACCGGGTGGCCGGCGGGTCCGGCTATACAGCCGTCTATGGGCCCGCGGGATGCTATGCCTGCGGCGCGCACTCGGTGCGGGTGGACCCGGAGGGGAACATCTGGGTCGTCGACGCCGGGGGCCACGTCGTCTACAAAATGGACCGCGAGCGCCGAGTGATCATGACGGTGGGCACGAAGGGGGTCTCCGGCGCGGGGCCTCGTCACTTCAATCTGCCGACCGACGTGGCCTTCGCGCCGAGCGATGATTCGAGAGCGGGTTCCGGCGGGGATTTCTACGTGAGCGACGGCTACGGGAGCGCGCGGGTGGTGAAGTACTCCCGTGACGGGACCTACCTGCTCGAGTGGGGCACCAGAGGCACGGGTCCGGGCGAGTTTGGGTTGCCGCACAACTTGACCGTCGACGCGCAGGGCAGGGTGTACGTGACCGACCGGGACAATCGGCGGATCCAGGTGTTCGATGCCGAGGGGAAGTTCTTGGACGAGTGGGCGGATGTCGGAGGGGTCTCGACGTTGTTTATGACGAAAGAGCAACGGATTTGGGCCGGCGGCGTGTTGCGGGACCTCAAGGGGGAGGTCGTCGGTCGGTTGCCTGGGCGGGTTGGTGGTCACGGGACGACGGTGACGGTGGATGGAGAGGTGTTCGTGGGGCAGTTGAGTGGGGTGGTGCAGAAGTTTGTGAAGCGGTGAGGGGCCGAGCGGTTCTTCAACAAGGTTCCGGGGGGATCCGACCAAACGAGACATGATTCCAAGTCGCGCAGCGGCACTTTAATACTAGCCTGGGGCGCAAGCCCCAGGAAGTAGAGGCCTCGTAGAAACACAGGGCCTGAGGACTACGGCCCATGGCCGTAGTCCTCAGGCCCCAATTCGATAGGGTCGATTGGGGAACACGTCCCCGGGTTGGCACCCGGGGCCAGTATTAAGGCGCCGCTGCGCGGCTTGGAGTTCATTGCCAGTCTGGGGCTCGTCTTGGCCAAGGGGCAGGAGTGCCTGTTGACGTTCTTGGGCGGGCCCTACTTGGCGTAGGGGTCGAGGGGGATTTCGAAATAGAATAGGTCTTGGCCCGTTTTTAGATTGCGGATTCCTGATAGATAGATGGCCGCGCCGGGGATCGGGTCGGGCTGCGTGCCGGTGGCATAGTAGAAAAAGCCGCTGACCGTGCTGTGAGGGGCGATGACCGGCGCCTTGAACTCGCGGTCGGAGATGGAGGTATGCGCGAGTGGTCCCTTCTTTACCTTGGGCTTGTTCAAGCCGGGTAGCGGGGGAAGGTAGCGAGGCCGTTCTCTTGGCTGCGAGCCGTCGGGCTGGAAGTACTTTAGGTCCTCGGCCGTCATGGGGTCGATCCCCTCGCGGTCCGACATCACGAAGCGGACTTTGAGGTTCTTGAGGTCATAGGCGTCGTCGCTGTCGTTGTTGATCACGACCAAGACGGGGACGATGCCGTACTTGAGGGGCTTGGCCTTGCCGAAGGCTTGCTTGACCTCGGTCTCATCCACAAAGGGCTTGACGGCGGCGGTGAGCTTCTTCTCGCCCTGGCGCGCCGGGTAGTCGGTCACCGCGCGGACCCGGAAGCCAGCCTTGTCCGCGGCCCATGCGCTCGCCAAGCTCAGTAAACAGGTGACCCCAACGGCGCGTGCGAGAAAACCTCTTGCGATAATGGGATGGGTCTGGATTGACATATTTCGCCTACAATGTGCTGCTGGCGCTCGCCGCGGCGGTCGGCTGGCCTTATTATCTGCTGCGGGCGCGCCGCAAGGGACAGCCCTGGAGCAGCCTACCACAGCGTTTCGGCCGGTTGCCGCGCTCACTTCATCAGACTGGTTCGCAGTCGATCTGGTTACACGCCGTCTCGGTGGGCGAGGTGCTTTCGTGTACAGGGCTCGTTGGGGCGTTGAAGCGGCGGTTTCCGTCGTCGCCGATTTTCGTGTCGGTCGGCACCGCCACCGGCCGTCGGTTGGCGGATGAGAAGCTCGCGGGCTTGGCCGACGGGATTTTCTATGCTCCGCTCGATTTGCCGTTCGCGGTTCGCAGCGTGATCGCGCGGTTGAAGCCGCGTGTGGTGATCGTCGCTGAGACCGAAATTTGGCCGAATCTCTTCCGGCAGGTCAAGCGGTCGGGCGCCGGGTTGATGATGGTCAACGCGCGGATTTCCGACCAGTCGGTTAGCAGCTATCGGCGTTTTCGATTCTTCTTTGCAAAGGTGCTACGGTACGCGGACGCGATTCTGGCGCAATCGAGTGTGGATGCCGAGCGGCTGGTAGCGATTGGCGCGCCGGCGGAGCGCGTGAAGGCCGGCGGTAACCTGAAGTACGACTTCGAGCCGGGAGACGCCGCTTTGCCGGACGATTTGC
>JAKZVK010000639.1:0-2546 GCA_047516085.1 Bryobacterales bacterium | reverse complement strand
TCGTTGCGGATGGGGCCGCCGCCGCACCCGCCGCGAGAGTTGCCAAGATTTCCCTTCGTCGCATCGTCCAAGAGTTTGCACCTCAACGGACGCCAAGTCAACAAACACGACCCCGCGAACAAGACGCCGCGCGAGTCAGCCGCGGCATCCCAAAGGTGACCGGGTCGGCATGCGACAATTGATGCCAACACTGGAAAACCACAAGACGGCGTTCGGACCTCTCTGGTTCTTTGAACAGAGAGTGTTCAAACTCGAGGGAAGGGACATACCCAAAGCGATGGTCGACAAGGCCCAGGACTGGCTGGCCGTGGCCAGGCAGGGGCTGCAAACGGAGGCGGAAGCGATTGGCGCGGTAGCAGCGCGCCTCGACCGCTCGTTCGCGCAAGCGGTCGAGATCCTGCTCGCCTGCAGAGGCAAGGTGCTGGTGGCCGGTGTTGGCAAGTCGGGCCACGTCGCTCGTAAAGTGGCCGCGACGCTGTCGAGCACCGGAACCCCGTCTGTCTTTCTGCACGCCTCGGAGGCAGCCCATGGGGATCTCGGAATCTATGGCCTTGGGGATAGCACGCTGATCATTTCAAAAAGCGGAACGACCGGCGAACTGATCGCTCTTGCGTCCGCTCTGCGAAAGCTTCAATCCCCGTTAATCGGCATTCTTGGAAATCCCTCCTCGCCGCTGGCCCGCGAGATGGATGTCGCGCTCGATGCTTCCGTCCGTCGGGAGGCCGACGCCGACGGGATGATCCCTACATCGAGTTCGATTGTCGCGATGGCTCTCGGCGATGCGCTCGCCCTCGCTCTGATGCGGGCCCGCAACTTCGGTCCGGACGATTTCCGCCTCCGCCACCCGGGCGGAATGCTGGGACGCAGCTTGGCGTTCACCGCGAAAGAAGTCATGCATCAAGGAGACGCGGTCGCTTGGGTCGGGCCGGCGGATTCCATCAAGCAAGTCGTGGTGGCGATGACGCGATGTCCTCTCGGCGCCGCCTGCGTCGTTTCATCCGGCCGCCGCCTGCACGGGTTGATTACCGACGGTGATCTGCGGCGGGGGCTCGAGGCGCACGACGACATCCGCACCCTCGAAGCCTCACAGATCATGACGCCGAGTCCGATCACCATCGGTCCCGGCGCTCTGCTTCACGAGGCTTTACGATTGATGGAAGATCGTCCTTCTCAAATCTCGGTGCTGCCGGTCGTCGACCCCGTCGACCAGCGCTGCCTGGGTTTGGTTCGCTTGCACGACCTCTACCGGGCGGACACGGTCTGACCTTTTCGGGTCCCCGTGTTAACCCGCGCAACGTGAGAAATGACGCCCGCTCCAAGCCGCGCACGCCATGGGCCCCCGCGTGCTCGGCATACCGGGCCGCTACACGTCTTAAAGGAGTTCCCTCAATAATGAAACGAAGCTCCCCGAAACGAAGCTCAACCCGCCGCGAATTCCTCGGAGCATCCGTGGCCCTCGCCGGCTTGTCCGGCTGCTCGACGGGGGCGGAACCCGAAGTGGCCCAGTCCGAACAACCCCAAGCCGAGCCCCGCATGAAGCTAGCGATGTCGGTCCGCGTGGCCGAGAAGTTCGACAACAAGCGCGAGGCCTCGCTGACAATCGACCAACTCATCCAACTGGCGCAAGAGAACGGCTATCAGGCACTGTGCATGCGTGCATCGCAGGCCGGTACGCACACTGACCCGGACGTCGTGAAGCGGATCTCGAAGAGCATTCACGACGCCGGCATGGCCGTGTCGATGGTGACCGGTGACTTCTTCGTGCCCCAGAACGACGAGCACGGCCCCGACGGGCTGCGCAACATCACGCCGTACCTCGACTTGGCCGACGCTTTCGGCGCCAAACTCATCCGTATCTGCATGAAGAAGGAAGAGGACATCGAGTGGGCGCAGAAGGCGTCCGACGAAGCGAAGGAACGCAACATCCGTCTTGCCCACCAGGCCCACAACTCGAGCCTGTTCGAGACTGTTGCCGGCTCGCTCGACGTCCTGAAGAAAGTAGGCCGCGAGAACTTCGGCATTATCTACGAGCCGGCCAACTGGTTTGCGGCGGGCGAAGACTACGGCCGCGCAGGCATCCTGGCCGTCAAGGACCACATCTTCAACGTCTATGTACAGAACCATCGCCTCAATCCCGAAGGCAAAGCGTCACTCGGCACTTGGGGCAAGGGCCGGGTCGGCGTCGATCACATCGGCTTGTGGGACGAGGGCGGCTGCAACTTCGAAGAGGTCTTCGAGACGCTGCACTCGATCAACTATCGCGGCTTCGTCACGGTGCACCAGGCGTTTGAAGGCGTCATGTCGGTGGAAGAGGCGATTCGGAAAAGTTACGAGTATCTGCGACCGTTGACGGCGTAGAGCATCGCCACGATCCGGTTTGCCGGATCGTCTTTTGGGAGGCGGAATGAGTTTCGTAGATCGACGAAAGTTCTTGCAAGTCGCCGGCGCGACGGCTGCCGCGGCGTCATCAGCGCGTGCCGCTCAAAAGCCCATCCGCGTCGGCTTCCTCGGCACGCAACACGGCCACCTTCGCAGCAAGCTTCGCG
>JAKZVK010000638.1:0-4962 GCA_047516085.1 Bryobacterales bacterium | reverse complement strand
GTGTTTGCCGTCGGGGGCATGAGCCACCTCGATACCTTCGACTACAAGCCCGAGCTTGTCGCCCGCAACGGTCAGCCCTTTGACATCCAGACCTTCTTCGGGCAGGAGGGGAACCTTTACAAGGGTCCGTTCGCTTTCGAGCGGCGCGGCGAGAGCGGGTTGTGGGTCAGCAACTTGTTGCCCCACTTGGCCGGTTGTGCCGACAAGCTTACTTTCATCCACTCGATGGTCGCGAAGAGCGCCAATCACATGCCCGCGGTCGCCCAGATGAACACAGGCTTTACGCTGAGCGGCTTCCCCAGCATGGGCTCCTGGATCACCTATGGATTGGGAACGGCGAACGAGAATCTGCCTGCGTTTGTGGTGTTGCCGGATCCGCGCTCGGTGCCTTGGGGCGGACCTCTACAGTGGTCCGCTTCATTCCTGCCGGCGTCGTGTCAGGGGACGGCGTTCCGTACGTCCGGCCAACCCGTGCCGGATTTGGCAACGCCCGACGAGGTTTCACCGCCACAGCGGGATGCAAGCCTCGCATGGCTCCGGCGCATGAATGAGCGATACCAGCACGAACATCCCGGCGACAGTACGCTCGAGGCGCGCCTGCGCTCTTATGAGCTGGCGGCGCGGATGCAGATTAGCGTCCCCGAGATCAGCGACCTGAACCAGGAAAGCGCGGCCACGCGGCGACTGTATGGTGTCGATGCTGAGCAGACCGATCGGCTTGGACGCCAGTGCTTGCTGGCGCGCCGCTTGCTCGAGCACGGTGTGCGGGCCGTTCAGATTTTCCACGGCGGTCCCGCAAAGAGTTGGGATGCCCACTCGAGGCTCGAGAAGAACCATACCGAGATGGCTCAGGAGTACGACCAGCCCGTGGCTGGACTGCTGCAAGATCTGGCGGGCCGCGGCTTGCTAGACGACACGCTGGTGATGGGGGTCACCGAGTTTGGCCGCACGCCGGTCGCCCAGGGCGGCAGCCTGGGCCGCGACCACCATCCCGATGTTTTTACCTGCTGGATGGCGGGAGCGGGTCTCAAGCCGGGGTTCGCCTATGGGGCTTCCGATGACGTCGGCTACCGGCCGGCGGAGAATCCCGTGACGATTTACGACTATCACGCCACGGCGTTGCACCTAATGGGCATCGACCACAAGCGCCTCACCTACTATCACAACGGCATCGAGCGCCGGCTGACGGACGTACACGGCCACGTGGTCGAGGCACTATTCGCCTGAGAGGGCAGTGCCTGAGTCGCCAGCAACTGTGTTTAGCAGTTCCAGCAACGTCTCGGTGATCTTCACCGACGCCTGCTTCTCCACCCGGTTCGTGCCCAACCACGTTTCGTAGCCGCCCCATTCGTGTTGCTCCGGGGTGGGCAGGTAGCCGTTCGCTCCATTGGCAAGCTCAATCGTGAAGGTGGGCCGCAGGGGGCTCTCGCTCTTGAGCTTCAACCCGATCTCAACAAACGTCTCAAACGGCACAGCCGTGATGCCAAGGTCGCCGATTCGGACAGCCTGCAGTTTGATGTCGGTGGTGTCCGGTCCCTCGTAGAGCCGGATCGCCCGCCGGGCGTAGGGCTTGGCCCGGCGCGGCAGCGTGGACTCATCCTCCGTTGCCAGCACCTGCTTCGCCTTCTCGTAGCCCTCGGCCGTGGGCTTCCTCATCTCGAGCGTGATCTCACGCTCCGCCATTGCCAGTTCCAGCGAGTCGCGGTGCTCGATCGCCTGATACGCCTCGTGGGCTTTGTCGGCGACTTTGTCGGCGACGAGTTGAATCTTCTCGAAGGGTTCTCGCGCAACTCGCGGCTTCGTGAAGTTGATGTTGTTGATGTCTCCACTGGTGCCGTTGGAAAGGATGCCTACGAAGTTTTCATCCGCCCCGTCCGCGGCGAGCCGCTCGCCAATCAGCTTGGCGAACTCGCCGAAGTAGTCCGCCGACACTTGCCCGCCCGGAATCCCACCGACGTAATGCAGCGAGTAGTTCGCCAGCAGCGCCAGCGGACGCCCGTCCGCCGTCCTCACCGACACGACGCTAATCTCCGGGTCCGTCTGTCCCGCCGGACGCACCAGGTTGTCGCCCGCCCGCCCCGGGTTCATCTTGACTCGATCCGTCGTGCCCCCAAACGGGTCGGGGGCGATCGTCCCCTCTTTCATGAACCAGCGCCGGTTGAAAACCTCGTCGGGCAGCTCGGTGACGCCCCACCCGATCTCCGCCGGTGCCCGCCGTTCATCTGCCTGCGTGATGGCGGACGCGATTCCGTCAATCAGTTGTTGGGAGTACTTCGTCTCCTTCGCCGTTCGCTCTTCGGTCTCAGGACCCTTTGGGCCCAAGCCCGGCTTCGCCGGCGGTGCGCTGTGCGTGTGTGTGGCCGAGACCAACATCTTGTCCGTCGGAATGCCGGTCTGTTGCGATGCTTGGTCCTTAGCGGCGTCGAGAATATCTCGCGGCACATAGCAACTGTCGACAACGGCGATCGCCAAGCGGGTCGTGCCGTCGTCGAGCACCAACGCGCGAACGTTCAGCGGGTCGTGGGCGCTCGTGGCCGGCCGAAAGCTGAAGGAGCCAATCAGCGCCAGAGGCCAGCCGGTCGGCGTGATGTCGGCTGTAGCGGCCCCTGCTTGAAACGTCGGTCCCTGGCCGCAGGAAAGCGTCAGGGTGGCGCAAGCCAAGATCACGAGTGCGATCAGTTTCCGTTGCATCTGCATAGAACCTCCGAGGACACCTGCCCGCACAGTGTAGCCGAATCGCCGCCGTCCGCGGCCGGTCACACCAGGATGTCTTGAACCACGTTCCCGGCGACATCCGTAAGCCGGAAGTCGCGGCCCGAGTGGTGATAGGTGAGCCGGGCGTGGTCGAACCCGAGCAAATGCAGCATCGTGGCGTGCAGGTCATGCACGTGGACGGGGTTTTCGGTGGCGCGCCAGCCGAATTCATCGGTGGCACCGTAGGCCAAGCCGCCTTTCACGCCCCCGCCGGCGAGCAGCATTGAGAAACCGTAGGGGTTGTGGTCGCGGCCGTTCTGCAGGAATTGCCGCACGCTGACCTCGGCGGTCGGCGTGCGTCCGAACTCGCCGCCGATCAGGACCAGCGTTTCCTCCAGCAGGCCCGAGGCCTTGAGTTCCCCCAGCAGGGCCGCGATCGGCTGGTCGGCGGACGGAGCCAGCTTCTGGTGCATCATGATGTCCTCGTGATGGTCCCACGGTTCTTTGGCTTCGTAGTAGACCTGAACCGTGCGCACGCCACGTTCCACCAGCCGCCGCGCGAGCAGGCATCCACGTGCGAAATCGCCGTCGCCATAGCGTTCGCGAACCTTCTCCGGTTCCTGCCGGATGTCAAAGGCGTCCATCGCCTCGGCCTGCATGCGATAGGCGATCTCCATCGACTGGATCGAAGCTTCCAGTTCCGCCTCGCCCTCGCGCTGCGAAGAATGCTCTTCGTTGAGCATGCGGAGCAACTCGAGCTGACGGTGCTGCTCGGCGGAGCTGTGCTTGCTGTTGCGTAAATAGGGAATCAGTTCGTCCGGACGGGTCGCCCTGCCGTCGTTTTGGATGTGCGTTCCCTGATACACGCCGGGTAGGAACGCCGAGCTCCACAGCTCCGCTCCGACGGGCGTCGGCTTCCCGGGACATAGGACCACGAAACCCGGCAGGTTCTGATTCTCGGTGCCGAGTCCGTAGGTGGTCCACGCACCCCACGACGGCGTTCCGAGCCGGCTGCTGCCGTTGTTCATCATCAGCAGCGCCGGCGGGTGATTCGGGATGTCGGTCACCATCGAACGAATCACGCAGAGGTCATCGATGTGTCCGGCGATGCGCGGGAAGAGTTCGCTCACCTCGATGCCGCTCTGGCCATAGTGTTGGAACCGGAACGGCGAAGCCATCAGGTTTCCGGTCTTGCGTTCGGTTTTCAAATTGCCGACCGGGCTGGGTTGGCCGTTGTACTTCACCAGCGCCGGCTTTGGGTCGAACGAGTCGATATGCGAGACCCCGCCGTTCAGAAACAGGAAGATGACATGCTTCGCGCGCGGGGCAAAGTGGGGTTTCTTGGGCGCCAACGGTGAACGGTCGACACCGGCCGCCGCCGAACCCAGCATGTGGGCCAGTCCGAACATGCCAAAGCCGTTGGCCATGTTCCGTAACGCATGGCGCCGGCTCATAAGCGGCGCGGTGACTCTACTCGACATAGAGAAACTCATTCGAACTCAGTAGCACCTGGGCATACTGCGGCCAAGCTTGTTCTCCTTGGCTCGTGAACTCAAGCCCCGCGCGGAGTTCCCTCGCCGTGGGACTGCGTTGGAACAAGAGTTGGTAGGCACGGCTGACCTTGGCCTGGGAGTCTCGGCCCGCTTCGCGCTCCAGCCGGGCGGCGAGCGTTTCCGATTGGCGCATCATGAAGTCGCTATTGAGCAGGAACAGCCGCTGCAGGGGCACGGTCGTGCCGACCCGCCGGGCGCTCGTCATGTTCGGATTCGGGAAATCAAAAGTAGCGAGCATGTTGTCGACCCGGCGGCGGCTTACCTTGCCGTAGACGGTTCGACGCGTGTTGCCCGGATCCTCGAGAGCCACGGGCGGACCGCCGCGCTTCGGGTCGAGGGCGCCCGCCGCGAACAACAGCGAATCGCGCAGCGCTTCGGCGTCGAGGCGGCGGCGCGGGTAGCGCCACAGGAGGCGATTGCCGGGGTCCACTGCGTGATTCTCCCGGCGGATCGTGGGGCTCAGCGCGTACGTCGCCGACAACATGATCTCGCGGTGGAGCGACTTCAGCGACCAGCGGTTCCTGATCAGCCGCTGCGCCAGGTAATCGAGCAGCGCGGGGTGGCTGGGGCGGTCGCCGGTCTGCCCGAAGTTGCTCGGCGTTCGGACGATCCCCTCGCCGAAATGATGTTGCCACAGCCGGTTCACGATCACTCGCGCCGTGAGAGGATTGTCGGGTGTGGCGATGGCTTCGGCCAGTTCCCGTCGGCCGCTGCC
>JAKZVK010000637.1:0-4422 GCA_047516085.1 Bryobacterales bacterium | reverse complement strand
CGTCCCTTGAATCGTCGCGCCGGACTGCGCCGGGAGATCCGGAAGGGTGGCGAGCGTGGCGAGCATCCAAAGGGCGGCGGCGGGCACTCTGCTCCACCGGCCGGCACGCATCGCCGGCAAAACGAATCGACACTTCAAACGAGCGTCACCGGATGTGCCTCGCATCCGGCGAAACAGATGGGCAAACATGAGCAGTCTCCTTCGACCACGCAAGGAGACGGGAAAGGTATGTGGCTGAGAGTAGTGGCCGAACCATTTCCGTCTCCACGCGGAATCCAAGTCCTACGGCTTCGCAGGCAGGTCTCCTGGCTCATGGGTCTCGAAGGCGTTGACCTTCGTCGCGGCTTCCAGCCTTCCCCGGCGGCTTGCGCCGAGTGGCATTTGTTGGAGCCGCTCCCCACTTACAGTGGCGGGACCGCGCCGGTTTTTCACCGGACTTCCCTTTTATGCCCCTGTGGGCACCTGCAAAGCGGTGATGTGTTGCCGCTGGGTCAAACTGACCCGACAGCTTCTCAAGGCTAGCCGTGGTGGGGTGCTAGTGTCAAGCGGCGAAGCTACCAAACGGCGAAGGTACGAAACTAGGCCGGTCGGGCAGCGCCTCCATCCTTTGCGAACCGTAGGGGCGGGCCCCCGTGCCCGTCCGCCCTCTCGGCCTTCCGCTCTCCTGCTTAGCTCCGCTCAGCAACGCACCTGCTCTGCCACCAACTCCCCAAACAACTCCGGCCGGCGCGTCTTGAGAGTGAAGTTCGGCAGCGCGCGTTGCTCGTTGATCGCGGCGGCCTCGAGCGTGGTCACTACCATCTCGGGCTCGATCTTCTCGTCCTGCGTCTCGCCGAGAATCTCTCCCGACGGACCCGTGATGATCGCCGCGCCCGGGTGGTGCGGCTGGGCGGGGTTATCCTTGGGATAGTTGTCGACATAACCGGCGCGGCCTACCTGGTCGGCGACGGCACAGAAGCACGAGTTCTCGATCGACCGGGTCGCAATCATGGTGCGGTAGTAGTGCGCCATGTGCTGCCGCGCCGCCCGCTGTGATTCGGCGCTCTCGTCCCACGTCTTCTCGCGGGCGGCGTGTGGCATCAACAGCAGCTCGGCGCCCCGTAGGCAGAGGATGCGCGAGATTTCCGGAAAGTTCTTGTCGTAACAGATCTGGATGCCGATCTTGCACTTGCCGATGTTGAACACCGGCATCTCCCGCCCACCCTTGTAGAACAGGACCTCGTCGCGTGACAGGTGGATTTTGCGCTGCTTGCCGATATAGCCCGCCGGCCCGGCGACGATTTGCGTGTTGTACACCAGATCGTTTTCCTTTTCACTGAGCCCGGCGCACAGCACGACCTTGTGCTCGACGGCAAGTTGGCAGAGCCGTTCGGTGCTCGGTCCGTCGGGCACGGCCTCGGCCAGCTCGTAGGTGTTGGGGGTGCAGTGCCCGTGAATCACCAACTCAGGAAAGAGAACCAGGTCCGCGCCCTCGGCGACGGCCTTCCGCGTCCACTCAGCGATCTCATCCAAGACCGCCGCCGGCTCGCCCAACCGGCCATTCATGCTTACCGCCGCCATCCGTATGTCTTGCATCGTAATAATCCTCGGCCACCCAGCCCTCAAAGTTGTACCACGTTGCCCGTCAGGGTTGCCCGTCAGGGGTACCCCTCGGCCTGTGGCTTTGCTTCCACCGGGCTGTGGTGCAGCGTCCCGGCGGCTTTACGCCTGTCAAGCCTGGAGGGGAAGTGGGAGACCCATCACTTCGGAAATTGAGAGTACAATGTTGGCGCCCCTGAAGCGACCCGGATAACCCGGAAGGAGACCCGCCATGATACACGGAGACATTTCGAGCAGCGCCGACACCGTCGGCGTCGCGGTCATCAACTACAAGATGCCGCGACTGCACACCCGAGAGGAAGTTCTCGGCAACTGCCGCAAGATCGCCGAGATGATCCAAGGCATCAAGCTCGGGCTGCCGGGGATGGACCTGATCGTCTTCCCCGAGTACAGCACGCACGGCATCATGTACGACGAAGCGGAGATGTTCGCGACGGCGTCATCGATCCCCGGGGAGGAGACGGAGATCTTCGCCGAAGCCTGCCGCAAGGCGGGAACCTGGGGCGTGTTCTCCCTCACCGGCGAGCGCCACGACGACCACCCCAACAAGCCGCCCTACAACACCCTGATTCTGATGAACGACCAGGGTGAAATCGTTCAGCGGTACCGGAAGATCCTACCTTGGTGCCCCATCGAAGGCTGGTATCCGGGTGATTGCACGTATGTCTCGGAGGGGCCGAAAGGCCTCAAGACCAGCCTCATCATTTGTGACGACGGCAACTATCCGGAGATTTGGCGTGACTGCGCCATGCGCGGCGCTGAACTCATCGTGCGCTGCCAGGGCTACATGTACCCGGCGAAAGACCAGCAGATCATGGTGTCGAAAGCGATGGCCTGGATGAACAACGTCTACGTGGCGGTGGCCAACGCCTCCGGGTTCGATGGCGTCTACTCGTACTTCGGCCACTCGGCGATCGTCGGCTTCGATGGACGCACCCTCGGTGAGTGCGGCGAGGAGGAGAACGGTGTCCAGTACGCGGCGATCTCGAAATCACTGCTGCGCGATTTTCGCCGTAACGGCCAGTCGCAAAACCACCTCTTCAAGCTGCTACATCGCGGCTACACGGGCGTCCTGCGCTCGGGAGAAGGCGATAAGGGCGTCGCCGAGTGCCCCTTCGAGTTCTATCGCACCTGGGTGAACCAGCCCGAGACCGCGCGCGAGAACGCCGAATCCCTGACGCGATCGACGATTGGGACGGCGGAATGTCCTATGGAGGGTCTGCCTCACGAGAAGGAGAAGGTGGCGTAGAGAGGGGTTGTACTCCGCCGAGCTGCGATAAAGCGGTGTCCCGGCCCGGGGCGGGAGTGGAACCGCCGGGGTAGCCCATGATTCTCTGACACCTGAGCCGCGAAGAGGCGTCGGCGGCGGCGAAAACTAGGCGACGTCCGCTACTGTTGCGAGGCGTTCGTTCACAACGCGCCAAAAGGTTTTGACAGCCTCGGGTTTGCTATCGAAGAAGTCCTCGAAGAACCCCGGATCGTTCAACGGCGGTGGGTAGGCGTATCGCTCGTGGTCTTCACCGTACTCGCTGACCCAATCGGTTGGTTCCGCCTTATCGCACACGCGAAACAGGCCGGGCCGATAAAGATAGGGGCGGCCGGCATCGTTCAACAGGCGGAACTCGTCCCCTTCGATCCCGATCACGACGTATGGCTGGCCGGGCGTCAAATCGGGATAGCGCGGGCTCTTCCGCCGTAGCTTGACCGTCATGGGCAATGAACTGGTGTCCGCTTTACCTCGAACCTACCGATTTTGGGGTGCTCATACCAATGATACTCAAACGTCTCACCCGCGATGTCAACAATGGTACTGCTTTTCTTGACCCAGTTCGACGCCCTGCCACCATAAAGGCCGACCAAGCGACGAATGTCTCGAATGCGGTTACCCTTGGCAATGACCCGAGCTTGCGCCAGCAGCCGGCCAGGGAGCTTCGGACCTGTTCCCGCTTCCATGGAGCAGTCCTTCAGGCGGCGTCTTGCACCGCAATCACGAGGTGCTTGCCCAGGACGGCCAGGGCGGCTTGCAGCCGTTCCGCCTTGGTAGCGTGGTCGGGGTCGAGCATGCGCTGCACCACCGTCTCCCGAACGCCCAAGCGCCGCGCAAGCTCGCTGTTGTTGATGCCCTGCTCCCGCATGGCGCGGTAGAGTGCCAGTTTCCCAGCGATCCAGAGAGGCACCGGAACCAACCGTTGTCCGCGCTTGGGCGCTGAGGGGCTTGGAACTGCGGCTTTCTCAGCGATCCGAAAGGCGATCGCACTTCCCAGGCAATCAACGGCTTCCTCGCGGACCCTCGCCTTCAACTCGCGTAGGGATCCCACTCAGGCCGCATCTTGCACCTCAATCACGAGGTGCTTGCCCAAAACGGCCAGGGCGGCTTGGAGGCGTTCGGCTTTGGTGGCGTGGTTGGGGTCGAGCATGCGGCGGACGACTGTTTCCCGAACGCCCAAGCGCCGCGCAAGCTCGCTGTTGTTGATGCCCTGCTCCCGCATGGCGCGGTAGAGTGCCAGTTTCCCAGCGATCCAGAGAGGCACCGGAACCAACCGTTGTCCGCGCTTGGGTGCGGAGGGGCTCGGAACCACGGCTTTCTCGGCAATGCGAAAGGCGATCGCACTTCCCAGGCAATCGACGGCTTCCTCGAACGCTTCCTTCCGGTCCTTCCCGTCGGTATGGGCTTCGGGGAAATCGGGGAAGTGTACGACCCGCCGACCATCCCCATCGCGTTCAAACCGGGCGGGGTACGAGAATGAAGACATCACACCTCCTTACAAATCCTCCGGCTCGATACCGAGGTCTTTGCACATCCGGCGAAGCAAACCGACGCCG
>JAKZVK010000636.1:0-3457 GCA_047516085.1 Bryobacterales bacterium | reverse complement strand
CCGCGCTGCTTGAGTGTGAGAATGAATCGCTTGTGCACCTCGTCGTAGTTGAGGTGCGATTCGTCTTGGCTGGGAACGGTGGGGACGTCGAGGTGCTCGAACTCGTAGCCGTCGGCCGAGACGAGCGGCTTTCGGCCGCTGTAGCCCTGCAGGCCTTTGTAGCGGCGGGCGGGTGGCGCGTCGGGATCGATCACCACGTGCTCGATGAAGCCGCCGGGGTCGCCTTTGATGACGACCATATTGTTTTCACGCGAGCCCTCGAAGTCGCGTTTGCCGAGAGCGGGCTTCTCCCAGTGGACGCCGTCCTTCGAGCGCGCGAAGCCGGTGCGGTGCCCGGCGCCGAAGTACCATAGCTTCCAGACCTGCTCTCCGGGGTCCCAGCAGGGGGCGCTGCGGGTTTGAATTGAGGCGCCTTCCCAGGGGCGGTCACCGCGAAGCACAAGGTTCCCGTCATACTTGGCCGGCTGGTGGATGCGGCGCTCCACGCGATGGAGAGCGCCCAGCAGGAAGTCGTCGAGAAAGAGCTGGTGTTCGCCGGATGGAATGATGATGTGTTCGTAGGTCTTGGGTTCGACCTCGGCAGCGGCCAGCGCGAGGGCTAAGGCGAGCGGCAGTACCGCGGCGGCGGCTTTGGCTGATAGGGGAGTGCTTGTTGGTTTCATGAGCGGTTCCCTGTTGGCTTGGGCTTCGTGACTCGTCTTCTGCTGGGGCCTATGCTACCGCAGGCAGGCCGACGCGAACGCAATCCGTTTGTAAGCGAGCAGGGGTCTCGAGTCACAGCACCCCATGACGCGACGGGTGGGGCTCGAAGAGAGCGTCGGAAGCGTGTGTTCACCTACTTCTCAACAGGGGTGATCTGTTGAAGTCCGAATGCCATCTCCGGTCGAGCGGCTTTCACGGGGCGGGAAGGGTCGTGCCGGACCGCTCCCTGACGGTCACGGCTCGGTTTTCGGGGCCTCGACGCAACTTGTTGTAGGATGGAGCGCCAGGGGCGGGTTGCGCCTCGGCCGGGAACGCAGACCATATGTCAGTGCTGAAAGACAAGACGGCTTTCGTCACGGGCGCGGCCGCCGGCATCGGCCGCGGCATCGCCGAGCTGTTCGCGGAGGAAGGGGCGCGAGTCTATTTGCTCGACGTTGACGAGCAGGGCGCGGCCAAAGCAGCCGAGGCGATTCAATGCAGGGGCGATGTGGCTTTCGCCTACGGATCGGATGTGCGCAAGCCTGAAACCATCCAGCCGGCGATCGACCATGCGTTGGAGGAGTTCGGCCGCGTCGACATCCTCGTTAACAACGCGGGCATCTATCCGCGGCGGGCGTTTGCCGAGATGACCGAAGCCGAGTGGGACGCAACCCAGGACGTCAACATCAAGGGGATGTTCCACACTTGCAAGCTCGCCCTGCCGCACATGACGAACCAGAAGGCGGGGAAGATCGTCAACATCTCGTCGGTCACGTTCCTCATCGGCTACCCCAACTTGACGCACTACGTCGCGTCGAAGGGCGCGGTGATCGGGTTCACGCGGGCGCTGGCGCGCGAGGTGGGCGAGCACAATATCTACGTGAATGTGGTGACGCCGGGGGCGATTGAGACCGAGGGGGAGAAGGTCCACGCCAACCCCGACGACATCGCGAAGATTCTCACCGAGCAGTGCATCCAGCGGCGGATTGTGCCGCTCGACGTGGCGCGGGTGTGCCTGTTTTTGGCTTCGGAGTTGAGTGATGGGCTAACCGGTCAGACGGTAAACGTCGACGGTGGCTTGGCGATGTATTGAGCCGAGAAGACCCCATGCGTATTGGCGTCGGTTACCTGCTGCAAGAGAGCAACACGTTCTCACCTGTCGAAACCCATCTGCGCGACTTCCATCCGCTGTTCGGGACGTCGCTGCTCGATCGCTGGCGAGGCACTCGGACGGAGATAGGTGCTTTCCTTGACGTGCTGGAGCCTACCGAGCACGAAGTCGTGCCCTTGTTTGCCGGCTGGGCGATGACCGCCGGCCCGATGTCAGCGGAGACGTTCGACGAACTGAAGAGCAAGGTTGTCTCGCAGGCGCGCGAGGATGGCCCGTTTGACGCGCTGCTGCTCGCGTTGCACGGCTCGCTCGTCGCGGCCGGGACCGACGATTGCGACGGTGAGTTGCTGGCGGCACTGCGCGAGATCGTCGGCCCGGCGGCTCCCATCGCTCTGACGCTCGATCTGCACGCCAACGTCACGGCGAAAATCGCCTCGAACGCTGACGCCGTTGTCGGTTACAAGACGTACCCGCATACCGACATGTATGAGGCAGGCTTTGCGGCGGCGGAGATTCTGGTGCGCACGTTGCGCGGAGAAGTGCGTCCGACGACCGTGATGCGGAAGCTGCCCCTGATCGTGCCGGCCGAGAATATGCAGACGACCGGTGGGCCGATGAAGGAGGTTTTCGACACGGCCGAGGGTTATCGCGGCGGACACCCGGAGATCCTCTCCGTTTCGGTCTTCGGCGTTCAGCCGTGGCTCGACATCGATGAGATGGGCTGCGTGACGCTGGCCGTCGCGGACGCCAACGAAGCCGGCGCCGCGGAGTGCGCGCGGCAGACCGCCCAACGCTTCTGGGATTTGCGCGAGCGGTTCGAGGTGTCTCTGACGGCGCCTGAGGAAGCGATCGGTGACGCGCTGGCTACCGAGGGCGGCCCGGTGGTGCTGGCGGATTCGGCGGACTCCCCGACCGCGGGTGCGCCGGGTGACAGCGCCGAGTTGTTACGTCTGCTCCTGGAAAAAGCTCCAGACACCCTGGCGCTGGTGTGGGTCCGCGATCCGCAGGCCGTCGAACAGGCTTGGAGCCTGCGGCCGGGCGACTCGATCTGCACATCGCTCGGGGCTCGGTTCAACCCGCGGCAGTACGAGCCGGTATCGATCGAGGGGAGCGTGCGGTCGATGTCGGATGGGCGCTTTGTTTTTCGCGGTGCGTACAACCACGGCATGGTGAACGAGATGGGCCGGACGGTCGTCGTGGACGTGGGCGCGATCTCGATCGTCGTGTCTGAAGAGGCCGCCAGTATGATCGGCACCGAGGTGTACCGCAGCCAGGGGTTGGAACCGAAAGACTACAAGATGGTTGTCGTCAAGTCGGCGAATAGTTTTCGATCGGAGTACGGCCCGTTCATGGTGAACGCGATCATGGTCGACACGCCGGGGCTGAGTTCGTCGAACCTGCGCTCGCTTCCCTATCGGCGCGTGTCGCGTCCGATCCATCCGCTCGATCGGGTGGAGTTCTCCGCGGCAACGGCGTGAGCCTGTACGCTATGCGAAGCTGGGAAGCGATGCGGGGACTGCTTTCGAACCGGGGGCCGGGGGATTGAAACCGTGGTGGCGTCGGCACGGCATGCCGTGCCCCTACAGTTTCCCGGCGGTGTCTTTACGCACGCTTGGCGGTGTGGCGCTGCTGCTTGCTTCGTGCGGACCAACCCTGCCTGACAGC
>JAKZVK010000635.1:0-9234 GCA_047516085.1 Bryobacterales bacterium | reverse complement strand
CGTCGTGCCCCCATTCGCCTGGACCGTCAATGACCGGATGCTCATGCCCCCGGGCTTCAACGATGAGTTCTACGCGGCAGCGCAGAACATCTTCCTCGGTGACGACGTCGTCGACGAGATGGCCCGACTCGATGAGGCCTTCGACGCCGCAAACAGCTAGATCAGGCCTCCCGATAGACTCGGGAGGAACTCTTCGGCCCTTCGGCCTGCGGCACCTCGCACCGTAGGCCGAAGAGTTTCTCTCGAGCGAGGTCCTCCTTGGAACCATTGAGCCATCGTCGGGGCGGACGGCGCCGAAACACGATGCTCGAGGCTGCGGCCTCTGGAGGCCTGCTGCTCTTCACGACGTTCGTTCTCGTTCCTCTGGCAATCAGCTTCTATTTCGGTTTCACCGACCAGAATCCGCTGCTCAGCGACGCCAACTTCGTCGGATTCGACAACTATCGCGAACTGTTCGGCGACGAGTCGCTATACCGGGCTCTCAACAACACGGCGAGGCTGACACTCGCCGTCACCATCGGCGCAAATCTGGGTGGATTGGCCTTGGCTATTGTGTTGGATGGGACGTCGCGCTACTATCGCGTTCTCCGCACGCTGGTGGTCATACCTCAAGTCTTGAGCGCAGTCGTGGTGAGCTTCATCTTCGTCACGATCCTGTCCAACCGTGGGATCCTGAACTCGGTGCTCGAGTCCATTGGATTGGAGAGCCTGACCGAGCCATGGTTGGGCAAACCGGATTTGGCGCTCTGGTCCATTGCAGCGGTGGTTATCTGGCAGATGATCGGCTTCACGACCGTGGTTTACCTCGCGGCTCTGCAGTCGGTGCCGGATGAACTATTGGAGGCCGCTCGGATCGACGGCGCAGGAGCGTGGAATCGCTTCTCCAAGATCTCGTTTCCGCTCATGGGGCAAGGCGTGACCATCGCAGTCACGATCGTCCTCATCACCACACTCCGACTGTACGACCACGTAGCCGTGCTGACCGGTGGGGGTCCAGGTTTCCGGACGGAAACCGCAGTGTTCTACCTCCTGCGCATGGGGTTCACAAACAACCGGACCGGCTACGCGTCCGCTATCGCGTTCGTGCTCTTGTTGATCATCGGTTCTGTATCGGTAATCCTGGTCGGTCTGATGCGACGTCGTGAGGTCCAGCTGTGAGCAGGACCCGCGAGACAACACTGCCGCCTCGGGCGCGCTTCGTGCTCGCTGGAATCTCCGTCGCAGCATTCTCGCTTCCGCTCTACATCGCCGTGGTGAATGTCCTCAAGATCAACACACAGATCTCACGCCAACCCTTGGCGCTGCCGAACCCTGTCAGCATGCAGAATTTGATCGACGGCCTGACTCGCTCTGACAATCTGTTGTGGATCGGGTTGCGGAACAGCGTGATAATTTCGACTGCCACCGTCATCATCATCGTCCCTATCGCCGCCACCGTCGCCTACTGGGTAGTGCGGCGGCGGAGCAGAATCACAAAGATCGCGCTCCTGGTGCTGATGTCGGGCATGATGATCCCTCCTCACGTGGTTTTCATCCCGGCTGTCGACGTGCTGGAGTTTCTCGGTATCGCTCGAACGTTTCCCGGGCTGGTGCTGTTCAACGTCGGGGGAGGCTTCCTGTCATTCGCCGTGTTCGTCTACGTCGGCTTTATGTCGACACTCCCCAAGAGTCTCGATGAGGCTGCTCTCGTCGACGGCGCTACTCCGATGAAAACGCTGGTGTACGTCGTCTTTCCACTGCTGCGCCCGGCGACTGCGACTGTCGCTATCTTTATCGGTTTGTGGACCTGGAACGACCTAGTGACGCCTCTGTTCATCCTGGGACCCAGCCAGGGCATAACAATCACGTCAGGGATCTTTGTGGCTCTGGGCCAATACAACAACGACTACGGGCAGATGTTCGGGATCATGTTCTTGGCATCGATACCGATTCTCATCTACTATTTGTTGCTGCAGAATCAGTTCACTAGCGGACTCCTGTCCGGCAGTTCGAAGGGTTGACCGTCAGCATCACACGTAACATCGCTTGGAGTACCCGAACGCCCGACCTCGGCAAGAGCCCCAGGGGCTAGTTGATTCGATGAGCAGGTCGTTTCCTCGGGTTGCCGTGATCGGAGCAGGTGATCGCGGCAACCGCTACGCGGACATCCTCTCAAACCGAGGTGCCGTCATTGTGGCGGTTGCTGAGCCGAACGACACTCGCCGACAAGCGTTTATGGATCGACACTCGATCATGGCGACTGGCGCCGTGGCCAGCTGGGAGAGCCTGGACCTCTCCCGAGGCCAAATCGACGGAATCGTGATCGCGACTAGAGACGATCTTCACGTCGACCCCGCGTTGCGCTTCGCAATGCTCAGAGTTCCGATGCTGCTAGAGAAGCCCATCGGTCATACGTGGTCGGAGTGCCAGCGCCTCTTCGACGGGCTCCCCGATGATCCTGCGCCGATTCTTGTCGCTCATGTTCTGCGCTACGCGCCGTACACAGCGCGCCTGAATGAGTTGATTGCGGACGGTGTCCTTGGTGAGATCATCAACGTTCATCACCTCGAACCTGTTGGATTCTGGCATTTCTCACACTCGTACGCACGCGGAAGATGGCGTTCCACCCGAAGTGCGGCTCCGCTCATTGTCAGCAAGGCCTGTCACGATGTCGACTGGGTCATGAGTCTGATCTCAGACGAGGTCACGGCGGTGTCGTCGTTCGGTTCGCTTCGCTACTTTGTGAACGGTTCGAAACCTCCAGGAGCTGCCGCAAGGTGCGTGGACTGCTCGATTGACTGCGCCTACGATGCAAAGGCCATCTATCTCGCAGCGGCAGACCGGGGCGAGTTTGGCCATCCAGTCTCCACCATCACCGAGAGTCGCACCCGTGACGGCGTTCTAGAGGCGCTTGAGACAGGTCCCTACGGCATCTGTGTTTATGACAGTGACAACAACGTGATGGACAACCAGGTATCGATTCTGTTCTTCAAGGGAGGCCAGACAGCTACGATCACCGTTAGCGCGTTTAGCGAACTCAGGAGTCGCCACACCGTGCTTGGCGGGACCCGAGCGGAGGCGATAGTAACCACCTCCGGCATCGAAGTCTATTCGTTTCGCGATCGCCAGCGAAAGAGATACGTCGTCGCAACGTCAGGCCATGACATCGATAGCGGGCACGCCGGAGGAGACGAGGGACTCGTTGGAGCGTTCATGGTCGAGATGAGCGAACCAAGCGATAAGGGTCTTGATGCTTTCGCCGAAGCACTCAGAACCCACCGCGTTGCATTCGCGCTCGAAGAAGCCCGAGTTCGCGGCGAAGTCATCGACCCGCGAACAGTATTTGATGCAGAGACTTCTCGGATCCTGCGCAGAGGCTCGCCATGAAACGCACTCGTAGGATTTCACGTCGAGATGACCTCGGACCGGGCTCTAACACCCGAGCCGAGATCGTGTCGCAGCCAGAGCTGTGGCCTGTCGCCGTTGGTGAAGGGGTCGCAGCTGAGCAACTTCATCGATTTCTGGTCTCCGGGTCGTGTTTGTACATTGGGTGCGGCTCATCTGCGCATCTCGCCGAAGCGCTCGCGTATCGACATCGAAGCTCGCTCAGTACGGCTGGGTGGGCTCAAGCTGCCTCAGAGTTCTGGCTCGCACCTCCATCACTGCATTCTCGGCCGGACACTGTTGTCGCGATCTCGCGGTCGGGAGAGACGACCGAAACAATCGAAGCCTGTCGTGTTGCGCAAGAGCGAGGCTCGACTGTCTGCGCCATAACAACAGTCGGAGACAGCGCGCTCGCTGCGCTCGCCGATGAAGTAGTTTCCCTTCCGTTCGCCGTCGAGGAGTCGGTTGTGCAGACGCGCTCGTTTTCAAGCATGCTAGTAGCGGGAGTGGCGGCGCAGATCGAGGCGTCGGGCAGCAACGCGAGGGATACTCTTGCCTCGCTGGGAAACGCCGCTTCTCGAATGCTCGACGCTGCAATCAAGACCTCGACCGCGTTGGCCGATCCAAAGTGGCAGACAATCCATGTGCTCGGTAGTGGCTTCAACCTTGCACTCGCCCGCGAAGGTGCACTCAAGATCAAAGAAATGTCGAGAACGAACACCGATGCGTGCCCAGTTCTCGACTTTCGCCACGGTCCTATTTCGGTGGTAGATGACGCCCACGCCGCCCTCATAATGTGCCAGGACGATCCTGCCCGAGAGCTAGTGCTTGCAACCGAGATAGCGGAACGAGGAGCCTACGTAGCGACTATCGGACCGGATCCGGGGTGCACGATTGATTTAACAGAAGTCTCGCGCGACCGCGATGTCCGAGCCATCGCAAGTCTCGTGGTCGCCCAGCTCTCGGGGCTCGAACGAGGGCTCGTGAAAGGACTCAACCCAGATTCGCCTGAGGGCGTCGTCGCCTATGTAGAACTCTAGGGGCTCTGATTGAGGACATCGACCGTCGACACGGCGAGCGCCACCGGCGGCAACTCAGAGGCCGCCCACCTCTCCGGAGTCAACACCCGGATGGTCACCGCTCTTACCTTCGCCATGTTGGGAGCGGCCGCGGGCCTGGCCGGCACCCTCAACTCGGCCAGATCGGGCAGCGCACTGCCGTCGGACGACTTCAACTACGTCTTCAGCGTTATCGCGGCGATAGTGGTCGGGGCACCTCCATCGCTGGCGGCCGATGGCCCGGACGGTGCGCAACTCTCAGTCCACTCTTCGTGTACTTGCGCCGCGCCGTCCCCGTGTTGCCCGGAATGGCGGGACATTTTGGTTTGTGGCTGCGATGCGCGTGACTGTTCGAGATCTGATGGTTACCGGCGGTCAGTGGGGATGTTGTGTCATGGCGGGATGCTGTGATCGCCGACGCGATGCCGCACGATGTGGCGCTTGCCGGCGACGACCGGCTCACCGATCGGGAGTGCCGGAGAGTGCCTCGGTTAGGCTTGGATTCTCGCGAGTGCGGATTGGAGATCTTCGGCTATCCCGGACTCGGCCTGATGGCGGGCTCCGACAAGGAACTTGTCCGTGTCGGAGGCTGCAAGATCATCAAGTTGGCGGTCGACGTCATCGTGGAGATCGAGCCAGCCCACCACTCCGGCGATCAGTGGATCGGTGGCGGCTGCCTCCAGCATCTGGGCCGTCTCATCGATGCAGGGCTCGGTCTGTACCACGATGGCGGCTTCCACGGGAGTGCCTTCGATGGCGGCGCGCAGGTCTGCGGTATCGAAGGGGCGGTTGATGGGCCGGCTCGCGTCCATCCAGGTCTGGGGCCGCACCGACGGATCCCACAGATGGTGGTGGGCGTCAATCCACATCGTCTGCCTCGTTGATGACGTCGCCGAGCGCTGGCCACAGGTCGTCGGGCAGACCCGCGTGGGCGTGCGACCAGTTCTCGGCAGCCTCGGCTCGGCTGCGCGCTCCGAGCAGCACAGTGCCAACGGCTCGGTGGCGGACGACGAACTGGACAGCGGCCGCGGGGAGCGAAACGCCGAAGCCGTCGCACTCGGATTGAAGTCGGCGGGCCCGTGCCACGATCTCCGCCGGAGCGGCCGCGTAGTCGAAGTAGAGGTTGGTCTCGACGCCGGTGAGGCTCCCGGAGTTGTAGACGCCCGCCGCGATCACATGAACCCCTCGGGAGGCTGCCGCACCGAGCAGGGTTTGATCGGCGGACTGGTCCAGCAGCGTGTAGCGGCCCGCGATGAGCACCGCGTCGATGTCGGTGTCGGTCACGAACTGGGTAGGGAGATTGGGTTCGTTCATTCCGACGCCTACGGCGCCGATCACTCCCTCACCACGTAGGCGTTCCAGCGCCGGGTACGCTTCCTCCAGAGCCTGGCGGGCGTGATTGTCGGGATCATGGACGAAAACGACGTCTACGTAGGAGCGCCCCAGCCGCTTGAGGCTCGCTTCCAAGGACCGACGCACCCCGTCGACGGAGAAGTCCCATTTCGTTGCGCCACTGTCCCCAGCGAAGATGTCGCCTGCGGGCCGGGAGGCATCTTCGTCAACGATCCGGCCGACCTTGGTGGACACTGCAACCTGCGCACCGCAGCCCTCCAGTCCGCGGCCGACGGCCCGCTCGGCGGCGCCGTAGCCATAGAGGGGCGCGGTGTCAAAGTACCGGTATCCGATCTCCACCGCCTCCGCAACCGTGGTAGCGGCGTCGGTGGGGGAGACTGCCGCGTAGAGCCCTCCCAGCGGCGCAGTACCGAGACCGACAGCAGGCAGAAGCGGGGTTTCACCCATAAGTGCCCCAATCCTATCGTCGCACCGATTATGCATCGTTGCTGATTGAACTCGCACATATTTGCTCATACGGGCTGGAGCCGGTGATGCGGGGATCCCGAAGCCGGGATGCAGCGACCCGAAGGAGGGGAACATGAGATCCAAGTCAGGGAAGATCCGAGCAGGAGGCATCCTTCTGCTGGTACCGAGGAGGCCCACGTCTGGGAGTATCCATGTTGCTCGAGAAGCCGATCGCGCGGTCATGGCAGGACTGCTGCCGGCTCCGGGCCGGACTCGGTGACAAAGCGCCTCCCATCCTGGTGGCCCACGTGCTGCGGTACGCGCCCTACACACGGCTGCTGCGGACGCTGATCAACGACGGCGCCATCGGCGACATAGTCAACGTCCTGCATCTCGAGCCCGTCGGGTTCTGGCACTTCGCCCACTCATTCGTCAGAGGCAACTGGCACACCGCCGACACAGCCGCTGACTTCATGGTGACCGAGGCATGCCATGATGTGGACTGGATCATGCACCTAATCGACTCCGAGTGCGTGGCGGTCTCGTCGTTCGCCAGCCTCAGCCACTTCCGGCCCGAATCCCGTTCAGCCGGTGCCGCCGAGCGCTGTATTTACTGCTCTGTGGACTGCGTCTACGACGCTCGAAGGATCTACCTGGACGCAGCCCGCGCCGGAGACTTCACGTGGCCGGTCGAGGCAATGGCGGCCGAACAGACCGCCACGATCACCCTCAGCGCGTTTACCGAGTTGCGCAACAGGCACACGATCATCTCCGGCACCCGAGCGTAAGCCACTGTGACTGCCGCCGGGGTCGAGCTCTACTCGTTTGCTGATCGGCGCCGCCGATTCTGGGCAGCCGATGGGCCCGAGAGCTCAGGCCTGAGCGCCAGCCACGGCGGCGGCGACCGCGCTCTTGTGCACCGGTGCCTGGACGAGATCGGTGAGCCCACAACGGAAGGACGGCAAGCGTTTGGGGAGGCCCTGGGCACCCACAGGGTGGCCTTCGCCATCGAGGAGGCCCGTCGCCACAGCACAGTGATCGATCCCCGGGATCTGCCGGAGGACGATCCGGCCGAAGTCTCGTCCCCATGTGGTTCTTCAGGCTTGGAACGAACGGGGGACCTCAAGTGAAGGGCACACGTCAACGATCGATCCAGGATCTGCTGCGAGCGCACGGCTCGATGACTGTGCGTCAGCTCTCCGAGCATTTTGATGTCAGCGAGGCCACTATTCGACGCGACCTCAAGCAACTGGCCGGAACGGCCGGGTTGGAACGTATGCACGGCGGCGCCGCATTCAGGGAGGACGACGAGCCGCCCGTGATCGTGCGTCGCCGTGAGAACGCCGCAGCCAAGCTGGCATTGGGCCGCCGGGCAGCGGAGGAGATCTGCGACGGCGCCACCATCTTCATCGCGGGCGGGTCCACCATGGCCTGCCTGGCCGAATGTTTGGAGGACAAACGCGAGCTGACGGTCATCACCAACGCCCACAACGTGGCCTCGGAGCTGGCCAAGGCTCCCGGGGTGGGCATCATCATGACCGGCGGGGTCCTGCGCAAGCGGGACATGTACTTGATCGGCCCGCTCGCTGAGCGAGTTCTGAACCAGATGCCGTTGGAGGCCGCGTTCATGAGCGTGCACGGCGTGAGCGCCGACGCCGGTTTGACAACTCTGTTCGCTCCCGAGGCCAGCACCATGCGGGTGGTGGTCGATGCGGCTCCGAGGCTCGTCGTCGTGGCCGAGGCCTACAAGGTGGGCCGGGTGCAGCCCATCGCACTGGGCCCGGCGACCGCAGCCGATCTGTTGATCACCGACGCCGAACCCGGCTCAGACGAGGTGACGCGACTGACGGCCGCCGGCGTTGCCGTCGCGCACCCGAGCGCACCATCGGGCGCGGTGTGACCGAGCCGCAGGCCCAGGCTGCCAGCCACAGCGCCGGGTCCGCGGACAGACCCCCCATGGTCGAGAGCACGCGCCAGGATCCGAGTATCCTGCGGACAGATATGAGCAGTAATGATCAAACTCGCGTAGCAGGCCGCCGGGTGTACATGGTGGCGTTCGACCATCGCCGCAGCCTGCGTCGTGCTCTGACCGCGATCGGAGCCGACCTCGGGCCGGCACACATCAGTGAGTTGAAGCTGATCGTCTGGCAGGGCCTGAAGACGGCGCTGCCTCGCGTTGCCGAAGACGCCGACGTTGCCGTACTCATCGACCGCGGCAACGAGCGCATCGGGCGTGAAGCCGACTCGGCCGGCGTCCGGGTCGCCCTCGCCCTGGAGGAGTCAGGAGGCGACACGCTCCGCCCCGACGCGGCAGCCGCCGTCCTGCGTCGGGAGCTGCTCGCGCTCCGAGGAGGGTTCGGGAAGGTGCTGATGCGATGGCATCCCGGCGATCCCGATACCAGGAAGCGGCGGCAACTGGTTGCGCTGCGCGATATCAACGACGTCATCTCAGACTCCGGCGCTGAACTCCTGTTGGAGCTGCTGATCCACCCCAGGCCGCACGACGGGCTGGACGAGTCGTCGTCGCGGCCGCACACGGACGGCGTGCTTGCGGGCCTCCAGCGGGCGGCCGCGGAGGAGATCCTGAGCTCGGGGATCTCGCCCGCGTTGTGGAAGATGGAGGGCCATTCCAACGCGCAGGAGGCTGCCCGCCTGGATGCGCTCGTGGCATCGGCCCGCCCGGACGCGGGGATTCTCATCTTGGGGGGAGGATCCGACATCGGCAGGCTGCGGCAGGCGTTTTCCTGCCGAGACGGCAACGAGCACTATCGGGGTTTCGCCGTCGGTCGCTCCATCTGGCAGGAGCCAATCCTGGCGCTGTGCAACCGCGAGACCACCCAGACCGAGGCTGAAGCAAGGATCGGTGACAACTTCCTCGCTGTCGTCGACGCCTTCGAGTCGGCTGACCGAGCCCGGGTGGGGCGATGCTGAAGGGCGTCGTCCCGTCGAAGGGGTCGTCCCCCGGGTCGCGATCACAACACGTTGTCGAGGAACGCACCGGGGGCCGAGCGAC
>JAKZVK010000634.1:0-27307 GCA_047516085.1 Bryobacterales bacterium | reverse complement strand
AGCCCGCGCCCCACGCAGAAATACCGCGCTGTCGGTTGACGTGAGGAAGTCATGCGCCCGCGTTACCAGCGCCAGCTTGCAGGCCAAGATGTTGATGATGATCTGATCGTCCGAGGTACTAGCTACCCATTCGTCACGGGCCAGACTGCGACTCACCCACTTGTGTTTTGCCGACCAGCCCAACCACTTCCGAATCGTCGAACCCTCGGCGCTGGAGATCCCCCCAGGTGATGTAGTTTTGATGTAGTTTTGATGCGCGGCCTCACGGACCGATCGGCGAGCGCCGAGGGCGACGTAGGCGAGGAAGGCTGCGTAGGATTTCGGGGTTTCCGTCGGGAGGCGGTCCCAGGGTCGCGGGGTCTCGGTCACGATCTGAGAGTAACATTTAGGCGGGAATTCCTCTGCCTTCGCGCAGGAAATGCTGTGCCCACCCCCACACATGTTCTCCCAGTTTTATCAGGCTATTTAAAAGATTCGCCAACTTGGTGATCTCCAAAATACGGTTCCCCCCCGACGGCCCGCGCTTGGTCACCGTGACTGTCCCGAGGGAGGATGCGAATGTCACCGCCGTGACAAGGTGTTTACGCGCCATGGCTTCTCATTTTACCATGATGGCCGGACAAAAGTGGACTCTTGGGAGAATCAGCGGACGTGAGGCAGATAGACAAATGTAGCCGTGGTAGACCTAAGCCGAACATCGTGTTACACCCCCCCTCTGAGGCTGTAACATCCTGTAAGGGCGTTTGTAACACGAAAAGCAACGGTTTTAGGCCCTCTCTCATCCAACCTCATCTCGATCCGCAAACCGCACGGCCCGCCATGTCGAATAGTCGTCAATCGAGAGCGCTCAGTCTGATTTCGGGGGCCGCGTTGGTGGCCGTCGTGGTGGTCGCGGCGGCCGCCAAGAGGGCTCACCCCTCTTTAGGGGTTCCCTACGTGTCGGAGGTTTTGGAGGTGGCGTCTTGGCCATTTTCTACCCCTGCGGCTGAAACGGTGCGTTCGCGTATGCAAAGAATGCAAGTGCGGCAATCCCGACGACGAACAACACGGCAATGATCGGGCCGCCCCACCGAGTGCTGGCAGCCCACGGATTCGCAGGCAGCGGCTCGCCATGCAACCGCGACTCCAGCCGCAGGATCTCTACGTCAAAGCCCTTCGCGCTTGCGTAGTTCGACAACAGACTCAGAAGCAGCGCAAGAAGAAGCAGGACCCATGCGCTGATGAGCCACCCGGAAGCCTGTAGACCAGCCACGGAACCGAGATTTCGCAGGAACGTGATCGACAACACGAGTGCCCCTGTCGCCCCACCCGTGATCATCTGATCGGCGCGCTGGTACCCACGCTGGCGTGCTCCCAGGAGCAGTTTGCGCTCTTCGAAGTACTCCTTGTCAGTCAGCGTGGGTGTGTCGCCGGAATTGGTGTCAGTGGGCACTGTTGCTATCGTAACCCATGCATGCGTCGGAGCAAGGCTGATGATTGCCAATCCACGGTTCCAGAATCAGCCGAAGCACTTTTGGGCCTACGTACGGACTCTCAGTCAGCATCTCGGCTACACCGTTCGTAATAAGGGGATCGTAAAGGTGCCGACGCTCTCGGAGATGTAGAGGGGACTCAGAGATCTAGGACTCGACTCCCAAAAAGTCGTAGTCGGCTTTGAGCCGACGCAGCTCGGCAAAGAGCTAGACGCGTACTTTCATTACCGGGCGAAAGTGCTCAACGACTCGGTGCAGGATTATCTGATGGACGCCGAGGAGGCCCGGAAAACCTTCAAAGAGATGCAAGGGTCGTTGACGTACGATTGTCCACTCCCGATGAACAAACAGAAGGGTGATAAAGCGGCGCCGGCGTACTTTACGGGAATCATCAATATGCTGGCACGCGCTTGGCCAGTGCGACTGAGAAGGCGGGGATACCCAGGGTGAAGTCGGCGGCGATATCACTCATGTGGTTCATCCTAGTGGATCTGGCTCTGTTCGTTCTTCGCGCGCTCGGAATCTCTGATCTCCTTCATTCGGTTCAGCGCCTCATCAGACAGGTCCGACAGATCCTCAAACCGCTCCACGTCTGACACGTCGGCCACTCGCGCGACGGGCGGGAAGTGTTCAACGATGACCCGGCTAGCGGCGCGAACTGCGGGTACGCTGCCGTCGTCTAGCAACGTATTCGCAGCATCGATGAACCGTTTCCGGATCTGCACGAGTTCCAACTGAATGGCCTCCTGGCACTCGCGGATCGTGAACTCGATGTAGGCGGCGCGGCGGCTCACCCACCTGTGCTTGGTGGACCATCCTGTCCACGCGCCCGGCGCGGCCGTTGCCTGAGCCTTGCCGGATCGTTGCTATGGGACATCCGCTCACAGGCCGTCGGCGAGCCTCTTTGGCGGCTGCTGCGCCCGGACCGCGGCGCGCCTCGGACCGAAGCGCGACCGGTGGTCCCCTCCCCCTCGCTGCTGGCGACGGGCCATACGGTCGAAGACCAGAAGGCTTCGTTGATCAAGAAGGCGCTTGCGGCCCGCGCGATGGGATTTCGCGCCACGAAGCTCGAAGTTGTATCAACGGCCCCTACAGCCACAACGGCCTGCAAGAAGACGACAGTCGAATCGTCGAGACGGCGGCCGCCTGCCGAGCGGCGGTGGGATCCGATTTCCAGCTGATGGTCGATGTGGCCTACGCCTGGCCGAGCGCTGAACATGCGCTTGTTGTGCTCGAGCAGCTTGCGCCCTACAACGTCTTCTTCTTGGAAACTCCCATCAACATCGACGATGTCGATGGCTACGCGCTGCTTGCTGAACGTTGGCCGATTCGAATCGCCGCCGGCGAATGGCAGAACACACACTGGGAGCTCGAAGATCTCGCCCAGCGCGGCAAGCTGGCCGTGTTGCAACCCGACGTCGGACGGGTGGGCGGTTTCACCGAAGCGGTCAAAGTCTGTCGCATTGCCGAGCGGCTCGATCGCCTGATCGTGCCGCACTGCTCGAAGAGCATGATTGGTATTGCGGCGAGCGCGCAACTGGCCGCGACGCCCGAAGCCTGCCCTTATGTCGAATTCCTGCCGCCGGCTCTGTCTGAATCGCCCCTGCGGCGGGATCTCGTGCACGAAGAATTCGAGCTAGTTGACGGCGCGATTCTCCTGAGCGATCAGCTGGGGCTGGGCGTTACGCTCGACCGCGACGCGCTCGACCGCTTCGCTCAGGCGGCGGCCTAGCGCTACACGAACAACTCGTCCACGACGCGACCGAAGACGTCTGATAGGCGCACGTCGCGTCCGCCGAAGCGGTAGGTGAGCCGTTCGTGGTCGATTCCCAGCGAGTGCTGCACGGTCGCCCATAGGTCGTAGACGCTCATGGGATTCTCAATGGCGTGGTAGCCGTGTTCGTCGGTCGCGCCGTAGATGAAACCCGGTCGAAAGCCTCCGCCTGCGAGCCAGATGCTGAAGCCGAATGGGTTGTGGTCGCGGCCATCGGCGCCCTGCGCGAAGGGAGTGCGACCGAATTCCCCGGCCCAGATCACTAGAGTCTCATCGAGCATGCCGCGGGACTCGAGGTCTTTCAACAGTCCGGCGATCGGCTGGTCGACCTGCATCGCCATGTCATTGTGGCCCGCGATCAGCTCGTCGTGCTGGTCCCAGGGGTTGCCGACTTGTCCCGGACGGATCGGCCGCATTAGGCAGGTCAGCTCAACGAAGCGTACGCCGCGCTCGACCAAACGTCGCGCCAGCAGGCACTCCTTGCCGTAGGCGGCCGTCTCGGCATTCGTCGAGTCCATCCCGTAGAGCTTCTTGGTCGCACTAGTCTCGCCGCTGAGATCGAGCAGGTCGGGGACCGCCGATTGCATGCGGTAGGCCGTTTCGTAGTTGCGGATGGCCGCCTCGACCGCCGGTTCATCGGCCCTGCGCTGAAAGCGCTCGTCGAGAGCCCGAATCAGGTCGATCTTCCTTCGCTGCAGCGAATCCGCGTCCGCCGGACGAATATTGTTGAGCGCCTCCTCTTCCTCCGGATATAGAAACGACGCCTGGTTTACGGCCGACAGAAAGCCGTTGCCGTAGATGCCGACACCGCCGAGGGGAACGCCGCCGCTCGCCAGGACGACGAAGCCCGGCAGGTTTTCGCTCTCGCTGCCGAGCCCGTAGGTCGTCCAAGCGCCGGCGCTCGGATGGCCCAGAAACGGCTGCCCAGTGTGGATGAAGTAGTTCGCCTGGGCGTGCTCGTTGCCCTTGCTGGTCATGCTGCGGACGACGCAAAGACGGTCGGCGCAAGTCGCAATATGGGGAAACAGCTCGGAGATCGGGATGCCGCTTTCGCCGCGGCGCTGGAACTCCCACGGGTTGGGCATGATCGCGCCGACGTCGTCGAACATGGTCGGCTTGACTGCGACCGGCATGGGCTTGCCAGCGTCTTGTTTCAGCCGCGGCTTGGGGTCGAACGAGTCGACGTGCGAGACTCCGCCCGACATGAAGCAAAAAATCACGCTCTTCGCCCTGGGCGCGAAATGCGGTTTGCGGATCGCCGCGCCCGTCATCGAGCCAAACGCCATCGCGCCGAAGCCGGTCGAGCAACGGGCGAGTATTTCGCGTCGCGAAATCGGCCGTCTCATCGGATGTAAATGAACTCCTTGAGGTTGAGCAGAGACTGAGCGTAGTCTTGCCAGACAGGCTCGTCGGCCATCAGCGCTGAAGCCTCGCGCTCGTCCGCGAACGCATCCAGAGACGTCATCAGCAAGTCAAGCTCCTCGGGGCCCGGGTCTCGGCTCAAGGCGCGGCGGAACATTCTCACCGCGCGGTCTTTGGGAGAAATAGCGCCGTCGGCGACCGCCCGGTTGGCCCATTTCCTTGCTTGCTCGACCACGAACGGGTCGTTGAGCAACGCCAGCGATTGCGCCGGGATGTTCGTCACGTCGCGGCGGCCCCTGGTCGTCGACGGCTTGGGTGCGTCGAAGACCTCCAGAAAAGGATTGTGCGAGTTGCGCCGGATCCCTTGATAGACGCTACGGCGGCCCTTGCCGTCGAGCGGACCCTTTTCACCGCCTCCCTCGGTTTTGCCGACGTAGAAGACGTTCACGCTCGGGCCGTACGTCGTCGCATCGAGCTCGCCCGAGGTCGCCAGGATCGCGTCGCGAATCTCTTCGGCCGAGAGGCGTCGGAAGCTCTGATGCTGCAATAGCTTGTTGCCGGGGTCGATGGCGCGGGCCTTCGCGGAGCCTGCGCTGGCCATCTGATAGGCGCGCGAGCCCGCCATCAGACGGATCATGTCTCGGATCGACCAGCCGCTCTCGACGAAGCGGTCGGCCAGGTAGTCGAGCAGCTCTGGGTGCGAAGGCTTCTCGCCCGTCGCGCCGAAGTTGTCGACCGTCGCGACGAGGCCCTGGCCGAACAGGCTGCTCCACAGGCGATTGACCATCACCCTGGCGGTGAGGGGGTTTTCCGGCGACGCCAGCGTCCGAGCGAGCTCCAAACGGCCGCTGCCTTGCGAGCGAAAGGGCTTCCCGCCGAAGAGCTCGAGATAGCGGCGTTCGACCGCGTCGGCGGGCTTTTCGTGGTCGCCGCGGGTGAACAATGGCTGGTCGAAGGCCGTCCCGGGCAGCACTCCCGGCGCCCTGCGCGGAACCGGAACGGCCGCCTCGGCCCGGCGATACTTCGCGACCAGGCCCCTCAAAGCAGGTAGCTCCTCGAGCGCCGTAGGCACGAGCCCCGAACGAATCGCGGCGTCGAGAAACGCCGTTTGCCGCTCGTCCAGCGTGCCGTCGGCCCAAGTCCCGGCCGCTTCCTTCACCAGCCGAACGAACAAGGCTTCGAGCTCGGTGACGTTCTCGGGACGCTTTTGATCGAACAGATGAAGCAGCGCCAGCGGCTCGTCTCGCGGTCCGGCCTCGTCGTCGTGGAAGACCACTTCGATCACGCCGAAGCTCGAGCGTCCGTCCTCGGTCGGCTTTCGCTCCGGCCGCCGCGAGTTGAACCGGAACGGGCGCGATCGCTCGTCGAGCGTCTGTAGCTCGAGGTGCGCGTTCGCGCCCTTGCGGTAGGCAGTATCGAAGGTGATCCAGCGCGGCCGGCGGCCCGCCACGTCGATCGCGGGATGGATGCCGCCGCCGCCGATCGGATAGTTCTCGACCACCAGCCGCGCCGAGATGAAGTTGTTCCCCTCGACGCGCACGCTGATACGGTCGCTCGAGACACGGAAGCGCGGCGAGCCTAGGATGCCGCCGAGCTTTTCCGACTCGAGCCCTGAGTACGTTCCCGCCGGCAACACGCCGGCGACGACGCGCTCACCCGCGGGCAGGATGCGAAACTCACCGTTCGGCGACGGCGCCCGAGCGATTCCGGGACCGCTTGGGAACCACGCGAAGTAGTCCTCGGGCTTGGTCAGATCCCACGCCGGCCGGAAACCCTTGGCGTTGTGATCACGACTGGATTTCGCCTCGTCGAGCCACTGGCTGCGCAGGCACTCCCATTCGCTGCGAAACGCCGAACCTTGTTTGCCGCGCAAGGCCAGCCAAACTCGCAAGGGGTCGTCGGGCGGCAGGCCTTCCCGCGCGGACTCGGGCATCGCGACGGGCGCCTTCGTCCAAGCTGCGGCGAGCCCGCGCTTGACGCCCTCTCGCAACTGCCGGAGGCTCCCACGCCCGCGACCGAGCCGCTTGGACGAATCGACTGTGACCAGTCCGTGTCGGCTGCTAGCGAAGACCCCGTACAACGCGTAGAAATCCTTCTGTGTGATCGGATCGAACTTGTGGTCGTGACAGCGCGCGCACGAGATGGTCAGTCCCTGAAACGCTTTCGAGAAGACGTCGATTTGGTTGTCGACGACCTTGACCTGATCGTCGAGCGCGTCGACCGGCACGTAGCCGTACTCGACCATGCGCAGGTTGCCCGGGCCGAGCATCGATTCGTTGAGCCCGTCGTCTTCGTTGATGCGCGGGTCGTCGAGCAGATCGCCGGCGAGATATTCGAGCAGCATCCGGTCGTAGGGCGTATCGGAGTTGAACGCCCGGATCAGGTAGTCGCGGTAGCGCCAAGCGTTCGGAAGCTCGAAGTCGCCCTGGCTGCCGTGCGATTCCGAGTACCGCACCCAGTCCATCCACTTCCGCGCCCAATGCTCGCCGAAGCTCTTCGAGCTCAGCAGCCTTTCGAGCAGCTCGCCATAGGCCGTCGGGGACTCGTCCTTGACAAACGCGTGAACCTCTTCGGGACGAGGCGGCAGCCCGGTCAGGTCGAAGCTCGAGCGCCGGATCAACGCCGTGCGATCGGCTTGGGGGGCGGGCTCGAGACCGGCTTCGTCGAGCTTCGCGGCGATGAAGCGGTCGACGTCATTGAGCGCCCATCCACGGCCCGCGTCGGGAGCCGTAGGGCTTTCGACCGGCTCGAACGCCCAGTGCTCATCGCCCCCGCGCTCAGCGAGGCCGGCGGGCCAGAAGGAGCCGTCCGCGATCCATTTCGCGAAGTCTTCGATCTGACGCTCCGGGAGCTTTCCGCCCAAAGGCATCTCGAGCCCGTCGTGACGGAGCGCCCGCAATAGAAGGCTCCCGGAGGGGTCGCCCGGAACGACGGCCGGCCCTCGCCCGCCGCCGTTCACAATGGCCTCGCGACTGTCGAGCCGCAGCCCGCCTTGCTGGAGCTTGGACCCGTGGCAGGCCCCGCATTTCTGGGCCAACACCGGGCGAATGCGACTCTCGAAGAATTCCGTTTGATCCGCGGTCAGGCTTGTCGAGGCGACAAGCGCGCAGAACAACCACCTGACGATCAGCTTTGTGCGCCCAATGCCGTAATGATAGCTCGTTCGCGCGCCCACGGGCTGGCGATTGGGGCCGGTGCCTGTCTATGGCAGCTTGGGATCTTTCTTATGGGCGCGGCTCTGCAGTGCGGCTCGCGGCGGCTGCCTTCTCTTGGGCCCGCGCTCCGGCGAGCATCGTCTCCATGGCGTAGTTGCCCTCGTGGCAGGCGTACTCGTAGATCGGCTGGTCGTTCTTCTTCATGGGAACCGCTACCGACCAGGGCTTCGTGAACGACTCCGGATCTGTGATCGTGTACTCGTAGAGTAACCGCTCCGGGCTGAGCCGAGTGAAGCGCTCGACTAGGCGCATGTTCGGGCCTGCCCCTCGGAAGCTGGTCTCGTTGCGATAGTTCCGCGTCTCGACGACCAGCGCATCGCCCTCCCAATGGCCGCGCGAGTCGCCTTTCCATTGGCGCATGCGGCCCGGGAGCGGAGGACGCGCGTCGAGCGGGACAACGCGTACATCGTGGACCATTTCGATCAACAGAGCGACGTGGTCGGGCGTTTGGAAGATCTGAACGTTGTTGTTGTAGCCGCTGGGATTCATCGGCGTCCCGGCGTTGAAGCCCAAGATGCAGCGCTCGAACGAGCCGCGGTCTTCGGGACCGTGAGGCGGGCGGTCGAGGGCTTCTCGGCGGGCGGCCGCGCGCGCCTTTCCGCCGGGCGTTAGCTCCGGGATCTTGCCGTCGGGCGGGTCGACCAGCAACGACGTGCGCTTGTCTTCGGTAAGGCTGTCGCCGTAGTCGAGCCAGAAATCGTTGTAGGCGCCGCGAACGTCTCGAGCGGCGTCACCGTGGCGCCGGTCGTTGTTACGGCGCTCGAGCGTCTTGGCCTGAAACTGCGCCGCCTCGCCGGCCGCGAGGACTTCTTTGCCGGCGAGCTCGTCGGGCCGTTCCAGGGGCGTGATCGTGCGGAAGTCCCAAACGCCTTGGAGGTCGGGCGCTCCCCACGCGGTGCGCGGCGGGTCGGCGGCGGGCGCTGAGGCCGCCGCGATCAGCAGGCTGAGCAAGAGAGCGGTCGCAATCCTCGAGCCGGTCATCGTTGGGGTCACTCCTCCGTTTGTCAAAAATTGCACGTTAAGGGGTTCGGGCTAGCGGCTGGTTGGTTCTAAGGGAACGTAAGGTGCGGTTTCCGAGCCCGGCGTCCTTGCGCCAGTGATAGTCGCCAGTCAGGTTGATGTGCTCCCACTTCAGCGGTGAGAGATGGCTGAGAGCCTCGGCGGATATTGACTGCCCGTTGCGGCGAATCGCGGCGACGGCGCGCTCCAAGTAGACCGTGTTCCAGAGCACGATGGCGGCAACCACGAGGTTCAGCCCGCTTGCGCGATGCCGCTGGTTCTCGTGCGTGCGATCCCGCAGTTCGCCCAGCCGGTTGAAGAACACCGCCCTGGCCAGGGCGTTTCTCGCCTCGCCCTTATTCAACCCGACGTGGATGCGGCGGCGCAGTTCGACGCTGCTGATGTATTGCAGTAGGAACAACGTCCGTTCCATCTTGCCGAGTTCTCGCAGCGCTACGGCCAGCCCATTCTGACGTGGGTAGGCCCCAAGCTTGCGCAGAATCAGCGATGCCGTTACCGAGCCCTGCTTGATCGAGGTGGCGAGGCGCAGAATCTCGTCCCAGTGGTCGCCGATCCGTTTCCTATTCGCAACGCCGCCGATCAGCGGTGCGAGCGTCGAATAGTCGGACGGCTTCTGCATCGCATAAAGACGCGTATCGGCAAGGTTGCGGATGCGTGGAGCAAACCGGAAACCCAGCAAGTGACACAAGGCGAAGACGTGATCGGTGAATCCGGCGGTGTCGGTGTAATGCTCTTCGATGTGGAGATCGGATTCGTGATACAACAGCCCGTCGAGCACGTGGGTGGCGTCGCGCACGGTGGCGCTAATGAGCTTGCTGTGAAAAGGGGCGTACTGGTCGGAGATGTGAGTGTAGAACGTCACACCCGGCTCGTTGCCGTAGCGGGCGTTCACCGACCCAACGGCTCCGCCTCTATCGCCGGATTGGAATCGTTGACCGTCGGAGGAACTGGTCGTTCCCTCGCCCCAGTGCGCGGCAAACTCAAGCCGATGATGATGATCTACGACCTCAGCGAGCGCCTTCGCGTAGGTCTCATCTCGGATGTGCCAGGTGGCGATGCGCGACAGCGTCGAGAGCGAGACCCCAGGACACGCATCCGCCATCCGGGTGAGTCCAAGATTGATGCCGTCGGCAAGGATGGCGGTGAGCAGCAGCGCACGATCAGACACGGCGTCCCCGGAGCGGAGATGTGTGAAATGCCGTCCGAAGTCACACCAGCCATCCACTTCGGTGAGTAGGTCGGTGATCTTGATACGGGGCATGAGCGCATAGGCTTGACGGGTCAGCAGCTCGGCTTCATTTGAAGCCTGATTGTCGAGCGGCGTGATCTTCAGCCTGCCGTCTGTTACCACGGCCTGCGGCAATTCATCGGCCTGAGCGAGGCGGTCCACGCGCAGGAACTCGGTATGAAGAAGCTTGCTGCGGTGAGTGAGATATTTTTCGGCGTCGAGTTCGATCGCGAGCGGCAAGCCCGCCGTTCGCATGGCGGCATAGGTCTGGGCGGGGAGCAAGTACTCATTCGAAGTCCCGATAGCGCCGACTGCCGGGAACCGACAGGTCACCGGCGCGCAGACTCTTCGCCAACTCCGACAGCACGCAGGTTTCGTAGAACCGTCGGTCGATGCCGTCGCTTGTGAGCACATGGCGCTCCCAACGAGGCCGGACAAATCCACGCGGTGCGTCGTCGGGCACCTTGCGAGCAGCCGTCTTGTTCAACTCCCGAAGCAGTTCCACCGCTTTCATCAGCTGCTCGCTGGCTGGGGACGACCGAAACTCGAAAGCGGCAATGAACTGCGGGGCATAGCGACGGAGTACCGGATAGCTGTTGGTCATCAACGCCAGCGAGTCGAATTCGCCGGGTTGCGCAAGCTTTTCGGCTGCGGCCACACTCGCGGTCAGCTCATTCCATGGGAGGACGGCTTCCACGGCAGCGAACGGATCGGCATTCTGAGACTTCGCTTCGATCAACGCCCGTCCGAGCGAAGCGTAGCGCTTCAACACGTCGTTGATTGCCTTGCCGTTCTCCTGAAACTTGCCCAGGTGTTTTCGCTCCGCTTTCTTGAACTGCCGCCCCAGAAATCGCTCGTGCATCTCCAGCGCCTCGTCGGTCAACACCGTCATCGCATCGAGAGCCCCCGCGACAAGCATCGCGTATCGCCGCTCCAGGCTGAACGCTCTCAGGTGTGTCACGTCCGTGTTGGCACCTTCGCGGGCGATCTGCACAAGCCGGTTCTGGTGCAAACGAGCAGACCACATGACCGGGATTCCCAGTGAGCGAAGGAGTGTCAGACGTTCCAGGCAGGAGAGGATATTCGTCGGATTTGCGGCCCCAAGCGGCTGCCGCAGCCAGCCCAGATACGTCTGCCGTGTTTCCCCACGCGTCTCGAGCAACCCATCGAGCTGCGAGCGTTGTTCCAGTGTGAGATCTGCACAGAGCACGGCGTATGCCTCACGTCTGGCTCTGGCGCGACAGGTGACCGCCAATCGTTCGACCACCGGTAGAGTTGGAACCACGATCCGCCGACCGCGAACCTCAGAGATGAGCAATGTGCCCAGCGCCAAACCGTTGTCGGTGCCACGAGCCTGCTCGGTCAGCCAAGTCGATAGAGTTCGATAGTCCCTGACGCCGAACGTCGCGAAGCCGTACTCGCGCATGATTTCAACCGCGTGCTCGCGGCGGGTCTGATCGCGCTCGGCATAATCAAGCAGGTCTAGCGGTTCAGCGCCAACCTGCTGCGCGATGAACTGGAGCATCGCCGCCGGCAGCGTTTCCTCCGGCGTCCACGCTCGGCCGGGATGGCGCAGGAAGCAGAGTTGCACGGCAACACCCAGTCGATTCGCACTGGTGCGGTGCACCCCCACGAACTCCTGATCGGCGGGAGTGAGCGTGTAAAGATCCTCGTACTCTCCAAGACTGGTCGGCAGCGCCATGACTTGGGCACGTTGGGCTGCAGACAATAAATCCCGGCGCGGCATTTGCTCTCCCCCCTGTGAATAGCGGGAGAAGCTCATCGAGGCCGCGCGACGGCGAGAGATCGATCTCGTCCTGGTCTGGCGACTGGATCGCTGGGGGCGATCACTGGCGGACCTAGTAAACACGCTTCAAGAACTGAACGCACTCGACGTGGGATTCGTGTCCCTGTGTGAAGCGCTCGACCTCACGACCCCGAGCGGCAGGGCGCTCGCCGGGATGCTGGCCGTGTTTGCGGAGTTCGAGAGGGAGATTTTGCGCGACCGCGTGAAGGCGGGAATCGCGCAAGCAAGAAAGGACGGGAAACCACATGGGCGGCCAATGACAGCAGGCAAGCTCGTGCCCGAAATGAAGCAGCTTCGCAAGGATGGGCTCAGCAAACGGGAAATCGCCAAGCGCCTCGGCGTCAGTCGCACCTCAGTTATCCGGCTGCTAGGTCCTCAGAAGCACTCCTAGCCGCTTATCGTGCAATTTTTGACAAACGGAGGAGTGACCCCTAACTGCGGAACTCGATCGAGAGGCTAGGATCGGTTTCAACCTCGGCGATGATCTGGTTGTAGCGCTCGATCAGCTCGCCGACGGCGGCGCGGCGGCCCTCGAGAGCGAAGCGACCCAGCTCATAGAGGTTCAGCGCGACAAATTGCTCGATCTCAAAAACGTCGATGCGCTCGGCCAGTCCCAGGTTCTCAGCCAGGACTTCGGCAACAGCAAGGCCCTTCGCTAGCGTGACGATGATTGGACGATGCCCGTCATTGAGGTTGTCGCGGCAGCGCTCGATCAGCGCCTCCCCAGGCGAGGTCGTGACGTGGATCGCCACATCGCCCAAGAAGAAATCCCCCGCCCTGCCCGAGGGCGCATCAGCGGTTGAGAAGCTGTTGTGCTGGAGTTGAGCGGCTCCGAGAGCACAATCGAGCTTGGCCCCGACCAAGTGCTGTAGCACCGCTCCGGCATAGGTGGCGCCTGGAGCGTTCTTCTGTCGCTCGACAGCTTGTGCGATGAGGTCGCGCACGACGCTACGGATGCTGCGCGAGGCGTCGAGCTTGATGCGAAACGGCTTGCCGGCAAAGAAGTCCTGCACACGATCGATCCAAAACCTCTCGATCGCGGTCAAGTCCTCAAGACCGGTGCGCTGAAGCTCGTTGAGGAAGGCGACGTAGTCGCGCATGTTGCCGAGACTGCCGCGACTGGTGCGTCCGCCTTCGGCGGCAAGAACACGGCTGACGCGGTGGCGCTTGAGCACCGCTTGAACGGCACCCTTACCAAGACCGAGCACCTGGCCGCCGCCCGCGGTGATGAGCGAACCAGGATCGAGCGGCAAGCCAAGCTTGCGGGCGTGCTGGGTGACGACGAGAGCGACCGAGAGCGGTCCTTTGCTGCGGAAACGATAGTGGGCGGCAAAAGCCTTGAGGGCCTCTTCGAGCCGCGTGTCCATTACCTCAAGCCGCTTCCCTGCCCTGGGAATGGGCGGCTTGCGTGAGCGGCTCGAGCAAATGCCTGGAGAGATGACGGATCACGGGAACAACCAAGCCGTCGCCGACCAAGTGGTAGGCCTGGTTGTAATTTTCGGGAAGCTGATAGCGCTCGGGCAAACCCATCAACCTCGCCGCCTCACGAGCCGACATCAGCCGCGAGCGGATGCGCCGACCCTGGACGAGCATTAGCAACTGGCGGCTCGATCCGCCAGCCGGCGTGCGCAAGCAGCCGGCAACATCATCGAAACGCACTTCGGCGCGTTGCACGCGATTGCCTTCCTCATCACGGCGAGTGCGCCGGTAGAGCGCCCCGACTGTCAAGCGGCCCGTCTTTTGAGCGTCGGAAACCTTGCGGCGGTTGATCGGACTCATCAGCTCAAGCAGCCGACGAGTCTCAGCGGGGGTATGCCAGGGGACGTCTTGGGGGCTTTGCTCGAGCAGGTCCGCAAAGCGCGTACGGCGCATAGGCGGCAGCGGCAGCCGCCACCAGACCCAGGAGCGGCGCAGGCGCGCAGGAAGGCTCTCGTAGGCCGCCGCCAGGGCCGGCGAATGCCACTTTGTGTCGGGAGCGGCGCTGGCGAGTTCGGGAGCAATCGGGGCGTGCGTGGCGACGATGAAAAGCCGCGGGCGGGATTGCGGGGTGAAGTGCACGGCGTCGATCACCATCGCGCCGAAGCGGTAGCCTTGCGCACCAATCGCCTCGGCGATCGCGGCGAAGTCGCGGCTTTGATGCGAAGTCAAGGCGCCGCAGACGTTTTCGATGACGATCAGGCCGGGTTCCCTGCCCTGGCGTGCAAGGCCCTTGAGCAGCTTCCAGAACGGCCAGAAGGTTCCGGAGCGCTCGCCCCCGAGCCCCGCCCCCGAGCCGGCAAGCGAGAGATCCTGACAGGGAAAGGAAGCCCAAGCGAGATTCGCTGAAGCGGGAAGGTCGGCAGGTTTCAGACGAGCCACGTCGGAGAGTCGGAACTCAGCAGCGCCCCAATTGCGAACGTAGGCGTCGGCTTTTTTGGGGTCGAGGTCGTTGGCAAACAGACAATTCCAAGCGCGGCCAAGACCAGCGCGGGCCATGCCGCCGCCGGCGAAGAATTCGTAGAAGCTGGGTTTGGAGGGTTTACTCATTCGCCGACCGCCTTGGGAGGCCTGAGCTGCAGGGGCAGCTGATGGGTCTTGCGCTGATGCCGCTCGAGAAACTCGAGCATGGCGTGGCGGCCGAGCCAGGCCATCGAAACATCATGCTGCTGAGCAAGCGCAGCGAGGCGGTTGAACTCGGCGTGAGGAAGGTTGACGGATACGCGGCGTTTGGTGGTGGGCACGGGTGTTTGCAGCAGAGCTGGGGTTGCGGGCCTAGTGCTCTTGGGTGCAGCACCTTGGGTTACAGAGTGGCCGATCAAAGAGCGCTTGTCAACTGCGCAAGCCAAGGGCGGGAAAAGAGGTTTTGGGAGCGAACCGGGGCGCCGCTGAAAACACCGGCGCCCCCTCGCATGTTCGCGGGGCGGTCATCGCCTTCCCAGGCTGTACCGCACTGATGAAACTACCAGGCGTTGGGGCGGATGGCAAGCTAGCTGCATGTTTGTGGGTTTAAATATCCGCTTCCCCCTTGGGGGAACGGGAAGGGGGGAATGAAGATAACGGTGTGGAGGGCCAGCTTGTCTGGACCGGAACGCCATGTTTTGGCTGGGGGTTGCAGGGGGCGGCAGGCCCCCTCTCTGAGTTTTGTGTAGGTGAGGGCCGAAGGGCCGAACGCAGTTTTCCACAGGAGCGGAGCGACTACTATTAGGAATATTTAAAGGGAATTTATTACAGGCTTGGGTACCAAACTGCCCGTGAAAAAGTCGGGGGGGCGTACCAAACTGCCCGTGAAAGGCGTACCAAAGTGCCTGTGGAAAACTTGACTTGCTCACAACATCAGATCTCCGGGAGCGTACCAAAGTGCCCGTGAGTTAAGTGACTCAAAACATTGATGTTAATGCGATGAGCGCTGCGACGGCTCAATCCGGGGCGAATACGAAATTTCCACACTCCTCGATCAGAGTCTAGGCAAGCAACTTCCTGCGTGAGATAGGGGGCGCAGAAAGCCTCAGATGGAGTCCCTTTCTGCTCGAAAGCACCTTGGCTTGAGGGTACTGCGTGAGGACATTCTTGAGGGTCTTCAAGAACACCTGGCGGAACTTGCGGAGCGTACGGTAGTTGACGCCAAACTGCGCGTGCAACGATGTCCATGGCACCAAGGAACTGGCCTTGGGATGGATTCGGCACAGACGCTGTGTCAGCCAGGCGTAGATGTCGAGCCCCATGGCGCTGTGCGCAAGAGCGGCCACGGCACGCGGATCGAGCGGCACGGCGTGGTTAATCAGGCTGTTGTAGTAATCGAGCGAGAGCGTGACGGTGGAAGGCCAAAGAACGCGTTGATTGGACGCTTTGGGGAACCAGAGATCGAACTCGGAGACCACGTTCGCCCTACCTTGCTTCTTGACGGCACCGCCCACAGCAAAGCGCATCTCAGCAGCCGCGATCGAAGCGACCTGCTCCTTCATGGTGCGGATTTCCCGGCCGTTCAGCTCACGCGGGCCTTCGTCGGGCCTGGGAGAAAGCACCTCACCGAAAAACGCGGTCATGCTGTCGCCGACGTCAATGACATTCGATTGCGTGAGGATGGCGCTCGTATTGAGATGAATCAGCACCAGGCGGGCTTTGGGGCCAAACGGCAATGGCAGATCAACCCAGCAATCGTCTCTTTCGCTGTAGGCGTTGCCAGCTTCAATCCTGAGCTTGGTGCGGCCGTTCTCGCGCTCCAGAATACGGTCTTGCGTGCGGCGGTAAGGCAGTGAAGTCTGACAGAGCACCGAGTGTTGGTAAGTGGGAGAGCTGTCCTCGCCCATCCCGATCTCGCCAGCGCTCTCGGCCAAGCGCCATTCCGTTCGTGTTGGAGGCCTGAACTTCGGATCGGTCTTCATCAACTCGCCGATCGGCTTGAGACCTTCGTATGGATCGTCAGTCATGAAACGGTTCTAATCATTTATACGGTGTATACGGTTTGTATGATATGTAGCACACTACACAGCTCCCCTGCCCCGCCCCGGTTTGAGCTTCTCGACGGCTCTAGCGGATTTGAGCAGCGCAGCTTGCTTCATGCGCGCAAGCTTTTGGAGTCCAGCGCGCACAAGCTCGCTCTTCGACGCGTTGTGGCCGCCCTGAAGACAACGTTGCTGCAGCTCGGAGATCAAGGAGTAATCAGACTCGGGGAATGAGAAGTTATCGCGGATCACGGGAATCTTCTTTTCGGGGCGTGGCGTGGCGTGACGAACCGGGGCGCGGCTCCCCTGCCCTCCTCCCAGTACGCGGTCAGCGCGCGCAAAGCGCTCGTCTACAGCTGCGGTTTCATCTTGCAGCGACAGACCGAGCGCGTCGCCAAGTTGGTCCTTTTTCATTCGTGGATTCTCCTGGTTGGATGATAGATAAAATCTCGTCGGTCAGCGCCTCGACTTCGGCGACGGCGGCGGCGGCTTGACTGCCCAGATCGTGGACGGTCTGGCCGTAAGCCGCCGAATGACGGTAGACCTCGCGGTCGCCGATCTGCGTACGGCAGAGCGGAATCTGATATTGGGGCAAGAGCTCGAGAGTCTTGGCCGCAAGACGCGTATTGGGCTTGCGCTGATTGATCAGCAGCCGAGCCTCGAGCTGCTCATTGACCGCACAGGCAGCTTCGATGACCTTGCGGATCGCTACGCCGGCCCAGAGATCAGGCGGTGAGGGAATGACAGGGACAAGCACGAGATCGGCGATCAGCAAGGCGCTTTGGGCTATGGGTGAATCAGACGACGGCGGACAGTCGATGATGATGTAGTCGTATTCGGAGAGGAACTTCTTGACCTCGCGGTGAATCTTGCCTTCCGCCCCAGATAGGCCGGCGATGCTTGCAGGGAAGGGTGCGTCGTCAGGGGCCGAAGCCGCCCAACGTGTGGCCGTGCCTTGCGGATCAGCGTCGACCACGAGAACCTTGGAACCGCGGCGCGCCAAAGACCCCGCCAGCTGCATGCAAGTGGTGGACTTACCAGGCCCGCCCTTCTGATTTGCGAGGACGATGATCTTGGCCTGAGTCATACGATATTAACCGTGTATACGGTATGAATGATATACATGGTCCATACCGTGGAAAAGATTTATACGATACACAACATTGAGAGTATCCGAGTTGTCGTCAGAAAACAAGAGTCAGATGAAATGTTATCCAGAATCCAGCCGGGAGAAGCCGCCGTCCCTACAGATCCAGACCGCCGATATCGAGGTCGCGATCATGTTCTTCCGCGCCGGCATCCTTGCAGTTCAGATCGCGGATGCATTCCTCGCGCAGTTGTTGATCGTTCATCCATCGACTCACGTTCATGCTGAGTCTGTGGGGCAGGGGAGTCGCCGCTGTCCACCGTGCTGAGGAGCAAACGAGCGATTCAGATCAATCTGGCGATCATCCGAGCGTTCATCCAGCTTCGAGAACTCATGGCCACCCACAAGGACTTGGCCCGCAAGATGGAGAAGCTGGAGGGCGAGCAGAAACACCACAGCAAACTGATCGTCCACGTTTTCGAACAGCTCCGAAAACTTCAAGAGCTACCGAAGAAGCCGAAGCGGCAGATCGGGTTTAGCGCTGGGAAATAAAAAAACCCCTCCGGTAGGAGGGGTGTCGTCCCGGCTATTCTTCCGTTTCCGAAAGACCAATCTCCGCCAAGAGGGCGGGCCTTCACCGGGACTTCCGTCCCAGTCTACACGTACACGCCGCACAGAGGCTGTCAAGGGTGCCCGTTTGGCACCTCCAAACGGCTGACCATTAACCCCTCACCATGCATGTCCCAACCATCACTCGTTCCCGTCAGGGAACGCCCAACCAACCCAACCTGGCCTAGACCCAACAGTCGTGTCACCAGGGGCCATTTGGATCACAGGAGCGGTAGCCGGGCATTCATATCGAGCTCGAAACGGCCATACGGGTTCACATGCTCCCAGATCAGTGGCGTCAAGGCTCTCAGGTCTCGTGGGGTGAGCTTGTCGGCCCACTTCGGCTGCGCCAGCACCTGCTGAAGCATGAGCGTATTGATATAGACCATGCAGTTCTGCAACAGGTGCAGCGCCAGCATGCTGACCTCGTGATCCTCGCTTCGATTGCTCACCAACTCGCCCCGGCGGGCGAAGAAGACGAAGTCGTTGGCGCCGGTGCGCGGAACGTCACCGTGGTCCCGGTGTCGAATGAGCTAGGGTTGCGCAACCTCGCCTGGGTCGAGGAGAACCGCCGCAAGGTAGATCGGATGACCAACGGCCGGGTCGCCTACATCTACATGCCCGACACCGCCTTCGGCGGCTTCACCAACTTCAACCGCTACTTCTTCGCCCAGGTCGACAAGGAGGCCGCCATCATCGATGAACGATTCAACGGCGGCGGGGCGCTGGCCACCGATATCATCGAGTACCTGAAGCGCGACATGCTGAGTCTGGTGGCCACCCGCGACGGAGCTGACGAGGTGCAGCCCCAGGGCGCCATCTTCGGACCGAAGGTGATGATCATCAACGAGCTCGCCGGTTCCGGCGGCGACGCCATGCCCTGGTACTTCCGCCGCGCCGGCGTCGGCAAGCTGATTGGAAAGCGAACCTGGGGCGGTCTGGTCGGCCTGGCCGGCGCTCCCCGCCTGCTCGACGGCGGCTTCATCTCCGCCCCCAGCTCCGCGGTCTGGAACCCGAACGGTCAATGGGAGGTGGAGAACATTGGCATCCCGCCGGACATCGAGGTCGAGCACGATCCTGAACTCGTCCGCCAGGGTCGCGACCCGCAACTCGAGAAAGCCGTCGAGGTCGTGATGGACGAGCTCGATAAGAACCCTCTGCCGCGCCCCCGCCGGCCAGCCTATCCAGACTATCACGCCACCCCCGCCCGCTGAGGCCCGGCATTTCCATTAGCGGCCAGCGGCGGCGTTGGTGCATGAATCGGCGTCGGCTCTCACGCTAACCCCGGCTCGGGGTCCCGGTCCATCATGAAGATCGAGGGGACGACGTCATGGCCGCAGGGAAGTCGAGCCGAGTTAACCGCAAGTACAAGACGAAGTACAGAATTCGGAACTGGAGGGAGTACGAGCGTGGCCTCAGGAGCCGCGGCGACGTCACGATCTGGCTGAGCGAGGAGGCGATCGCCGCGTGGACACCACCGAAGAACGGTCTCCGCGGCGGACAGCGGCGCTACTCCGCGTCTGTTCAGGATACGTGTAAAAAGTAGTAACCTCAGCGCTCCATCGTCAGGACAGGGTAGCGACCAGATTGGTGTTGAAATACAACATAAGGACCCGTGGCTAGCGAACCCGGGCGCGATCGAGGACGTACTGTCCGTACAGGATGACGTTGTCCCACTCAATGGGGCTAACGTGCTGCAGCAGGGTCCCGTCGATGCCTTCCGCTGCGTCGCTGGCTGACCGGTTTCCCGCCGCGGGTAACGCCGGCCAGCCGGTCTGGCTGCGGTGCACCGTCGATGTCGAGCTTTTGCAGTTGCTGCTTGAATTGAAAAAGCTCCCGTTCGGCTTTGACGGCAGCTTTGAGCACAGGGGATCTGGACGAAAACTCTCGACGCAGTTTGAAGGCGATCTCTGAGACGTTCGAGTGGGCTTCAACCACGCTCCCTACGAACCGTTGTCTCTCGTCTTCATCCATCGCGCCTCTGACTCTAGCGCAGACATGCTTCGTGAGGTGATCCCGTGAAGCTCGTTTCAGATCAAAATCCGCTCGCCCTCGTCGAGCGTTATCCCGTCCCCCCTTCGAAGAGGGGAGGGGAGTGTCTGTAAAGGACCGTCTGTAAGCGATTCCGAAGGCAGTTGGGGGTCCACGGGGCTTCCGGCAGCGCGTTAGAGCGGCTCTATGAGCCGCTTTTTCCCCCGATTGTGGAGCGACCTCCTCAAACCGCTGGGATCTTCTCAATCTCGTCCAGCGTGATTTCTCCCTGGCTTCGATCGTAGAGCTTTGTCGTGCGGCTGGACTCATGCGCGGCAATTTCCTGGGCCGTCTCGAGAGTCCCGCCGTTGCGCAGGTATTCGGTGATGCCGCTGCCGCGCCAGCTGTGTGGACTGGTCGTGGTCGAAAGCCCGGCGGCTTTGGAGCGCCGCTTGACCATCTCCCACGCCTTGTGGCGGGGGAGCGGCTCATCCGTGAGCGTCTTGCGGCGATAGAGCGTGGGGAAGAGCGGTCCCTTCTTGTTCTTCTCTAGCTCGGCGGCGTCCAGGTAAGCGTCCAAGTATTCCTGCAGCTTGTGATGCGCCTCGAGCGTGTGGTGCTTGCCGCCTTTCTCGTGCAGCCGGATGAACCAGCGCTTGCCTTGCTGGTAGTAGTCCTCGACCCGCATCGAAACCACCGCGCCAATGCGGGCGAAGGTGTAGAACATCACGGCGATCAGCGCACGGTCGCGCTGGCCGACGATCTTTGTCGTGTCGATCGCGGCAAACAGCAAGCGGATCTCCTCGACGTTGAGCACCGGCGTCTTGCCGTGCTTGATCGTGTACTTCGGTCCGCGCACCGAGGAGGAAGGATTGAATGGGATGACGCCGCCGGTGACCAGGTAGTCGAACAGTCCCCGGATCGCCGCGAGATTCTGCTTGATAGTCGGCTTGCTTAAAAACTCTTGGGCTTTCACCCGCGGATTGCGCGAAGGGGTGACGGCAAGCTGCTCGATGTAGGCGGCCACCAGCATCGGTTCAATGCGCTCGAGCGTCAGCCCGCGGTCTTCGCACCACTCAAGAAACGGCAGCACCGCGCGAGCGTAGGCCAGCCGCGTGTTGCGGTTGCGAATCTCGGCCGTGAAAAACTCCAAATAACGCCGCGAGGCGCGCTCGCCGGCGGCGGCGATGACGGACGGCACAGGCGGCCGGCCGGTCTTGGTCAGTTTGCGGGGACCGATGCGGGCGAGTTTTGCGGTCATGAGGCGCAGGGGTTAATAGGGAACATAAAGGACGTTATGTACCCTTTAGGATAGCAGGACCCGGGGGGCTGTCAAGGTGTCATTTTGGAGAAGGCTGACAAGCGGGCAGCGCTTTCACCTCTGCTGAAGGTTAACGCCCCGCCCCCGAGCCTTTAGCACGCGCCTCCAGGCGCGCCGCTTCGTCCCCGCGGCCCAGCGAACGGTAGAACGCCACCAGGTTGTTGAGGCTAGTGGCGGTGTTGGGATGCTCGGGCCCCAGCGCTTTTTCCCAGATCGCGAGGGCGCGCAGACAGAGCGGCTCGGCCTCCTCGTAGCGCCCTTGGTGGTCGTAGAGCAGCGCCAGGTTGTTGAGGCTGGTGGCGGTGTTGGGATGCTCGGGCCCTAGCGCCTTTTCCCGGATGGCAAGGGCGCGCTGATAGAGCGGCTCGGCTTCCTCGTAGCGGCCTTGGTGGTCGTAGAGCAGCCCCAGGCTGTTGAGGCTTTGGGCGGTGTCGGGGTGCGCGGGCCCCAGCGCTTTTTCCACGATGCCAAGGGCGCGCTTCAAGAGCGGCTCGGCTTCCTTGTAGCGGCCTTGGCGGTCGTAGAGCAGCGCCAGGTTGTTGAGGCTGGTGGCAGTGTTGGGATGCTCGGGCCCTAGCGCCTTTTCCCGAATAGCGAGGCCGCGCTTCAAGAGCGGCTCGGCCGCGCCGTTGTCGCCCGCCGCCGATAGGGCCACCGCCAGGTTGTTTAAACCAGCTCCGTCGTTGCGCAGCTGGAGGGCCTCCCTGTAAGAGGCCGCTGCCGCGCGGTAGGCCCCGTTTTTGTACTGAGCGCCGCCGTACGCCAACAAGAGGTCGAACCTCTCCGGAGCTCCAGCGCTTTCTGGTTGACCAAGAATGGCCGCCAAATGATCTGCGGCTTTTCGGTAGGACTCCGCTCGATACAGGGCCATTGCCAGCACACAGCGTGCAAGAAGCGTCACCTCACTCGGCAGCCGAAGCTTCTCTAGGTCAGCTAGGTCGCCCTCACTCAGTGTTCCCATGTCGAGCCGGCCGCCTTGAGCCGACAGGTCAGGCTGGTCGACAACCGTCAGCCAGACCTGGTGTTGCGTCGTCCCCCCAAAGCCCACTCGAATCGCCCGCAGCACGAAGGCGGCATTGACCCGGCGGCCGAGTTCCAGCGCAGTCTGATGTGCCTCCTCCTCGTCCTGCGGCAGCTCGCGCTCGAGCAACGCCACGGCTACTTTCTGGTCGAGTTCCGGAGCCTCGCGTAGAGTTGTCCGGATTGTTTGCTGGTAAAGCTGTTGTTCTTGAGGGGAGGACACGGGCGCGATGAGAATCCCGATGACCCCGTCTTCGAAACGGTCGGGAAGGCCACGGTTGTAGTAAAGGTAGAACAGCCCGCCGTAATACAGGGTCAGCACGATGGCGGAGCTTGCAATCACATGTTGTAGCGACCGACTGCGGAGTCGTTGACGGAGTCGGTCGAAGTTCCAGTCGCGCAGCTTCCATAGCAGCCACGGGACCAAGACCAGCGGAGCCCACGGACCAAGCTTGATGAAGAACTCCAGCCAATCCTTCGGCGTCATCGAAAATTCTCACTCGGCGGAATTGACAACAGCCTAGATTCTGCCACTTCGTATCAAGTCGCGAACTCTCACCGCGCCGGATAACAGATTTTATCTTGCATAAGAAGAGGGGCGAATGGCCCAGCACGAGCTTGATTCGAGGAAGCGCGACGTGCTCACTTCCGAGAACCGGACATGTCGGAAGCTGCCGTCAAATGGTCGGCGTGGTGGCCAGCCGTCCGCTCAAAACAGCGCTACTGACTGGGTGCCGTGACGTCGTCGCATACCGCTTTGTCCGCGCTTGCATGCTCCAACATCTGACGCTGGATCTGAGCGAACTCGTCCTTTAACTGAGCCAGGCGGCCCTCGTCGAGCGAGATCTCGGTCGACAGCCGGGCCAGCTGGGACTGCTGGGTATTCAACTTTTGGGTAGCGTCCTCCAAAGCCCCCTCTATCTCGTGTTTTCGCCTCTCGATAGTCTTTTCGCTTGAGTTGTTTCGATCTAGTCGGGAGACCGCCTGCTGGGCTCTCCGATTCCTAGCCTGTCTGGCAGACAGCTCTTGGACGAGTTGATTGACTCCATCTCGCTTTCCTTTGAGTGCCGAGATTCGCGTCTGGGTCTCCAGTCGCTCGCGAACGTTCGCCTCGACCAAGGGGCCGAGAATCTGCCCCTGTCGGATCACCGAGCGTAGCTCTCTCAGCTCGCAGGCGATCGCGCTCAATCGGTCGTCGTATGGCTTTTGTGCGGAGGTAGCCAAAGGATTGAGAAAGAGCAGGACTACGGTTGGATGGCCAAGAAGCGCAAGTATCCTTCCCATGCGCATCATTCTAGATCAGTCTTTTCTGAACGCCCAAGCTTGCGATCTAGCACCTGAGCCATTTCCGCGACTGGGGAATGTCGGAAGTGAGCGTCAAAGACCACTGTGGGCGGGGCCTCTAGCGGGCGTCAGACTATTCGCGGTTGATCAACTCCTGCAGCTCCTTGCTGGGCTTGAAAAACGGGATCGTCTTGGGAGGAACCTTGACCGCCTCGCCCGTCTTGGGATTGCGTCCGATGCGGCCGGCGCGCTGGCGTGTACGAAAGCTGCCAAAGCCTCGGATCTCCACCTTGCGGTCTTCCCGAAGGGATTGGACGATGCTCCCCATGATCGTCTCCACGGTGGCCTCCGCTTCTCTGCGCGTGACCTCCACGATGCGGGAAACTTCTTCGATCAGATCGGCTTTGGTCATGGTCGGGTGGAACGGATGAACCTAGGGTAGCGGATGCGGCGGCCATCAAAAAACCGCCCCGGAAGGGCGGCGCTGAGAACGAGACAAAATAACTGTTCTGTCCAGAATGGTAAAGTAGCCGCCCAATGTTTTCAAGGGTTTAGTGTGGATAACCGGGGGGCGGTTTTCAACTGTAATGTCCAATAACAGTCCGTCTGCCTAGATCTGCTCGGGGGGCGATGACCTTCCGGCCCTGGTCAGAGCAGGCAGCGGCGATCGATGGATCGTTCGTGGCAACGTGATTTCCCGACATCAATCCGCAACAGCGACCTATGTGGCTTGTTTCCGAGGGCTTAGCCCTGCTCGCGTACACAAGCGCAAAGTGCCCGTCGGCTGCGTCGTCGTAGTAGATTTGCTTGGCACGCTGGACAGAAAGGTACGCGCCTCAAAACCTCAAGACTTTGCGGTGGATGTCGTCTGACCAATCACTGTTCGCTCTCCCCTTCGCAGCGGTCACCGGAAGTTTTCCACCAGCATCAGGTCGGCGCCCGTTTGATCTTGCTGTGACCAAATCAAGTTCTTTCCATCCCTCGTGACGCTCATCCCTTGTCTGGTTCGCACTGGAAGTTCCGCAACTTTGTGAGAGTCTCCAGAGGCGAACTCCAGAAAATGAATTGACGCGCCGGCGTCATCAGCTGGCGCGGGAACGAAATACACGCCCTCAGCCGACACCGCATAGGCACTACTGTGGCTCAGGTTCGGGGTGATCCGTGTGGCTTCTCCACCCTGTATCGGCATTCTCTGAAGCGCGGCAGGCACCCTCGGCACGTAGTACAGGTGCTCGCCGTCAGGTGATGCCTGACAGTTGTTGCCCCCGCCTTCGGTCAACTGCACGGCCTCTCCCCCGTCGGCCGGCATTTTGTAGCATTCGAAGGCTCCCGTTCGATTCGATGAAAGGTAGATCGTTTCCATGTCGGGTGACCACCTTCCCCGGTTCTCGATGGCAGAGTGATTCGTAACCTGCTGTGGTTTGCCGCCCTCCACACCGATTGTGTAGAGATCTCCATTTCCCTCCACAGCAGCGCTGAACATGAGTTGGCGTCCGTCGGGCGACCAGAGAGGGTAGGACAAACCCGCCCCTTCAAGCCGGGTCAGCCGAATCGCATTGGAACCGTCGCCGTCACAAATCCAAACCTCTGGATCACCCGTTCGAGTCGAAAAGAACGCGACCTTGCTGCCGTCCGGAGAGTAGTCCGGTTGATTATCGATTGAAGTGGCGGTTATCAGTGGGGCCGGCATGCCGTCCGCTTTTCCCGGACCTGCGAGCGCCAGTCGCCACACGTTCACATCTCTGCGCCCGACGGAGTAAGCCAGCCGGTTCGCCGGTTCGCTATAGGCCAGAGATTGGATTTGGCGCTCGAACCCGAGACGTCTGAGCCTCGCGCCTTCCCGCATCGGGAGGACCGCCAGCGTGCCACTCCCGGCAGAAGTTGAGAGCAGGATCTCTCGCCCTCCCGGCAGCCAGACCGGTGACATCAGATTGGCATTCTTCTCTCGGGTGATCGGAACAGGCTCCCCGACCGGCTCGAGATTCGCGCCCAGCGCAATGCGGAACAGGTCGTTGCTCGACCAGTGGGCGACTCTACAGAAAAGCAAATCACGACCGTCAGGAGAAAACGCCGGGCAACTGTCTCCCAAGGCGTCCGGCGGAGATGTGGTCAGGCGCTGCACTTCGCCGGTCTCCAACGAGACCGCCGAGAGACCGGATCGAGTCCTGAATACAAGCCACTTGCCGCTGGGATGCCACGCTAAATGGGGTCGAAACCGTCCGTCTTCTGCCATTAATGGCAATAGGCGAAACTTAACGAAAGTTCTTTCCCGGCCGCCGATCGACGGTATCAGGACAACGGCCGCTTCTTCTTCGGGGTTTTCCCGCACGAAGGCGATCTCACTTCCATCCGGAGACCAGGCCGGATAGAGGTCGCGACCGGGATGTGTCGTGAGCTGCTGCCGGGTCTCGCTGCCAACCAGCTTGACGTAAATATCGCAGTCGCCATCGCGGCACCAATGAAACGCTACTCGGCCCCCGTCCGGCGAGAAGGTCGGAGAATCTTCCGTGCCGGGATAGCTGGTTAGGGGAACGGGAACCGCCAGGGCGTCGGAGGTAATCTCGGACTCGCTAGAAAGATTCAGCCATAGGGCCGAGACTGCAGCGGCAGCGATCACCGACGCGGCCGCGGCCCCGTACCAGGCTGCTCGGTTCCCCGGCACCGGGGAGGAGGGCCCCACCGGCTGGCTCTTCTTTCTTAATCCCCGAAGATCAACCAGCAGGTCCTCGACGTGCTGGTACCTTTCGTCTGCTGTCTTCGCCAAGGCCTTCTCGACGATGCGGTCCAGTTCGATCGGCACGTCGGTTCGCAGCGCTGTTAGAGGCTCTGGTTTGGCGTTCAGAATCGAATAGGTCACCGCCGCTTCGACCTCGCCCGCAAACGGCAGCCGGCCCGTGACCATCTCGTACATGACCGCACCCAACGACCAGATGTCGGAGCGGCGGTCCACCTCTTCGCCCCGCGCCTGCTCTGGGGACATGTAGGCAGGCGTGCCGAGACGCGAGTCCTTTTTCGTGAGTTGGGTCCGATCACTTAGCCGAGCCAGGCCGAAGTCCATGATCTTGACCTGGCCTTGCGGCGTGACCATCAAGTTGGCGCTCTTGATGTCTCGGTGAACGACGTTTTTCTCATGCGCCACTTGCAAGCCTTGGGCTGTTTGAATCGCGATGTCAAGTGCTTCGTCTAGCTTTAGGGGCCGAGTCTTTATCTTTTCCTTGACCGTCTCGCCCTCGACCAACTCCATCGCGATGAACGGGGCGCCTTCCGACTCATCGATCTCATGGATGACGCAAATGTTGGAGTGGCTTAGGGATGCAGCCGCTTGTGCTTCGCGAAGGAAACGGGCTTTATGCTCTTCGTCTTCGAGGACGTCGGAACCGAGGAATTTCAGAGCTACGGGACGCTTGAGCTTCGTGTCCTCGGCCCTGTAGACCACTCCCATGCCGCCATGGCCCAGCTTGTCAAGGACCTTGTAGTGGCTGATGGTCTGACCGAGCAAGATGCCCGAATTGTACCGCCCGCCAATACCTGGCGGAAACAAACGTTCGCTTGAATCAGCGATTCCGCAACGAGGTTGAGTCAGAAGGCGGAAGTAGTTGGGAATCGAGGGATTTAGGGGCGTGGGGTGAAGGACGAGCAGATTCGCACGCGGTCCTGACCCGGAAATAGGTGGGGAATCGCAGGGCAAAGACACCCCGGCGGCTCTTGCGGCAGGG
>JAKZVK010000633.1:0-4551 GCA_047516085.1 Bryobacterales bacterium | reverse complement strand
GACAAAGGTGTGATAGAGGTTGAGTGAGCGTAGCGCAGTGAACTTCTCGAGCCGGCGGATACCGTTGTCGGTCACGTAGGTGTTGTCGAGGTTGAGGTCTCGCAGTTGGGTGAGGCCTTCGAGGTGGCAGAGGCCCTCGTCGGTGACGTCGGTGTGATCGAGGTTGAGGTGCGTCAGTTGCGTCAGTTCGGCGAGACCTTCGAGGCCTAGGTCGGTCACTCGCGTGCGCACCAGTTCTAGTCTTTGCAGGTTCTTGAGCGCGGCCAGGTGGAGCAGCCCGTCGTCGGTGAGCCGGCTGTAGCGCAGCGAAAGATCCGTCAGGGTCTTCAGCGGCCTCAAGGCCTTGAGTCCGTCGTCTCCGACGTCCGTCCCGGTCAGGTCGAGCTTGCGCAAATCGCGGAAGCGCTCCAGGTGCAGCACGCCCTGGTCGGTGATGTCGGTATAGGCCAGCGAGAGGCTGCGGATCCACGACAATTGACTCAGCGTGGCTACGCCGCTGTCGGTGAGTGGGGTGTCGCGGAGACTGAGGTCTGCGAGATCCCGCAAGGCCAGCAAGTGGGCAAGACCCGGCCCTTCGACGTAGGTGTGATTGAGAGAGAGCTTTCGCAGGCCGGCGAGGCCTTCGAGGTGCACCAGCCCGCCGTCGGATACCGAGGTACTGTCGAGCCGCAGATCCTCAAGGCTTGCCAGGGCTGACAAGTGCGCCAGGCCCAGGTCGCCCACCTCGGTCGCTTCGAGGTCCAACACCCGTAGATTGGGCAATGCGGAAAGCGATTGTAGTTGTCCGTCGGAGACCGCGGTGGACTTGAATGAGACCTCCACCAACGAGTCTTGCTCGAGTCGGGCTCGCCCGCCCATCGACCGCACCCACTCGGCCACGCCCGCGTCGGTTGGCTCGCTAGCCTCGGCCGTGCTGCCGGCTAAGCGCGGCGCACGCAAAGAGGTCTCGACAAACACGAACTGCGTTTCGGGAAGTGCTCCCCGCAAGGTTTCGACGCCCGCCTGGGTGGCACGAGAGTACCGAAGGTCGAGCTGCCGCAGACCGCGGAATCGCCGGAGTTTGTCGAGTCCGGCATTGGTCACCTTCGTACGGTAGAGACTCAACTCTTCGAGCCGGGTCATCGCTTGCAGGTAGTCAAGTCCGGCGTCGGACACGTCGAGGCCTTGCAGGTTTAGCTTGCGCAATTGCGGCAGGTCTTTGAGGTGTATGAGCCCGGCGTCACTCACCTGCGTGCCGCGCAGATCCAATTCCTCCAACTCCTTGAGCGCGCGGAGGTTCGCCAGTCCCTCGTCGGTGACCAGCGTGTCGCCGAGGCGCAGGCGGCGCAGCCGCTCCATACCGGCCAACTGTTGCATCCCTTCGTCGTCGAAAGAAGAGAGCGTGACGTCGAGCGCCTCCAAATGTCGAAACGGGGCCAGTGCGTGGCCCTTGACGCCGGTCTGGCGCAGCGTCAACTCGGTGAGGTTGGTCAGGTTGGCGATCTCTTCCAGACCCGAGTCGTTGAAGCGGATGCCGTCGAGGAAGTGGTAGCTGAAGGTCAGGCGTTCGAGCGAGGTTACGGGCGCGAGGTGCCGCAGCTCGCGGCTGAGGTCTTTGCCACCGTCGGCGTTGCGGCTCCAGATTGGGCCGGGCAGATGCAGGGCTTTGAGATATCCCAGCCCGCCAAGGTGCTGCAGGTCGGGCGGGTTGACGTTGCACCCGACCAGGTCGACGACGGCCAGCCGGAAATCCCGGGCCGGTAACTCGCTGGCACTATCGACCTTGCGGCGATCGCCTTCAAGTTGAACCCGCCCGCCCATCGCCAGGACCCACTCGGCCACGCGCCGGTCGGCTTCGTCGGCGGCGACATTCGGAACCGCGAGCAGCGTGAAGGTCCCGATGAGCAGGATCGCAACCCGTGATCTCGCCGGAAAACGCCTCTGGAGAGTCGATGGTTTCACCGGACCCGTGCGAACACTCGACCCGGGTCTGCGAATCGCGTGTCCCTCGGACGTCACGCTACCCGTGGCATTCGCTACGGCCATTGTCGCATGGCCTCGCCAGGTGGCGAGGCGAAGTGCGTGAGAAGCCTGTCAGGACGAGGCGCGAGCCGCTTGGCGCGCGGAGGTGTACTGGACCGTACATTGAGCACGGCAAGCGAGCGCAACGAAGTCGTGGCGGTCTTATCGCGTGCTTCGTCCGTCAGGTGGTGAGCAATGCAGGCTACTGGCCAGGTGGTGGCGGCGGGGGTGGCTCAGGGGCTTCGGTGTCGCCGGGCAGAGGGGCGCCGCCGCCGGTGGGCGCGGGCGCGCCGCCGCCTCCGGTCGAACGGCCGATGCGGTTCCAGATGTAGGCCAAGGTGCGCGCCATGTTATCGGCAAGCTCAACGGCCTTGGCCTTGTCGACGCCCGCCTTGGCGAGTGGTGCGTCGCGGTAGACGGTGAGGCTTTCGCCCTCGCCGACTGGGATCGCATCGTTGCTCGGCAGCAGCCGATGGGCCACGCTAACAAGGCCCTCGTCGACGAGGACGGTGGTCGTTTCGTTCTCGTCCACTTGGACATCGAAGGTCGTGCCGCGAACCGAGATCACGGCGGTGGGCGTAAAGATGCGGTTGCGGTTGGGCCGTCCGCCGAGTTTCTGGATATGGATCTTGACGCGTCCGAGGAAGAGGTCGAGCAAGTCGCCGAGGCTGCCAGGGTTCTTGCGGAACACCACGTGCGAGTCGGGGAAGACAAAGAATATGCTGCCGTCGGCGACTTGCAGTTCGGCAAAGCCGTCGTCGCCGGTGACGATGGTCTCGCCGACACGGACGGTCTGATCGGCGAACAACGCCCAAGGTTCGGCTCCACGCAGGACAGAGACCTGCCCTTCGGCCGCGACGACGCGCGCGGCATCGCCGTCGAGTTCCTGCGCCGGGAGGCTACCGGCGGCGATCAGACATGCGAACAGGGACAGGACGACCCCGGCCCGCGGTGGCTTGAAGCGCACCATGGCGTTCCTCTAGTATGCACACGGGGGGCCGCTGCCGCCACCAGCTTTTGTCCTACGACCAACGTCTCCAAGAGGGGTGGCGATTCGTGCGTTTTCAATCCTGCGCAGGCATCGGAACTCGGTGATCGTTGCCTCGCTGGATCTGGCTGGGGCAGTCCGCTGAGCACCTACCACTTTGAACAGAAGGCAGTTACGGTGACGGGGTATAGTGTGCCCCGCCCCCGTGCAGGCTTACCGACGCTCCGGGAATGTCCGCGAACCGCAGTCCATGCACATGCTGCATGCCCACGCGCGCGGGCCAAGGCAGCAATGGATTCCTAACTGCATAGCGGCCGCGCTGAGTCGCTTCTGCGTACGAACTGTGTCGAACCGACACACCCTGTGCTACGCCTTTGGGGTGGCGGCTCCCGCCTCGGTGAAGCCGCACCCTCTTGGTAGGTTACACCTCAACGCAAGCTCACGCTTGCGGCTCTGAGCTTATGTTGGCAACGCGCAGGTCGATATCGGGCCCGTCGCCACGCGAGCCAAAACCAACGCGCAGTTACGCCAGCGCTTCTTCGATCAACTTGCCGCCGTTGACTGTGGGACGCTCTGCGCGGGCGTTGTGCAGGTAGGTTAAGTCGAGGTGGTTGAGCCCCAGTAAATGCAGAATCGTAGCGTGGATGTCGTGGACGTGATACGGCTTCTCCACGGCATTCAAGCCGATCTCGTCGGTTGAACCGATGGCCTGGCCCGGCTTGATGCCGCCGCCGGCCATCCAAATCGTGAAGCCCCAGGGGTTGTGGTCGCGGCCGATGCCTTTCTCGTTGAAGGGCGTGCGGCCGAATTCCCCGCCCCACACAACCAGCGTCTCCTCGAGCAGGCCGCGCGACTCGAGGTCGGCCAGCAGCCCCGCGATCGGCTTGTCTGACGCCTTGCACCACTTCGAGTGGTTGCCCTCGATATCTTTGTGGGCGTCCCAGCCGCTGCCGCTGCCGCTGTAGCACTCGACGAAGCGCACGCCGCGCTCGACCAGCCGCCGCGCCAACAGGCAGTTGGAGCCGAACTTGTCCGTCTCTTCCTCGCCCATGCCGTAGAGCTTCTTGGTGGCTTCAGACTCACTGGCCAAATCGACGGCTTCCGGCGCCGCCGACTGCATGCGATAGGCTAGCTCGTAGGCTTCGATGCGCGCGTCGAGTTCGCCCTCCTCGGGACGCGTTTCGGCATGATGGCGGTTGAGCGCGGCGAGCAGGTCGAGCTTGCCGCGTTGCTGGCGGTCGCCCACGGTATCGGGCTGAGCCAAGTTAAGGATCGGGGGCCCCTCCTGTTGGAACCGCGTTCCCTGAAAAGCAGCCGGCAGGAATCCGGAGCTCCACGTTTTGGCGCCCCCGACCACACTCTTATAATCGGTCAGAATCACGAAACTCGGCAGGTCTTGATTAGCCGTGCCGAGGCCGTAAGTGGCCCAGGCGCCGAGCGAGGGACGCCCCGCGAGGATCGAGCCCGTGTTCATTTGCGAGACCGACCCGACGTGGTTGAGGCCGTCGGCGTAGCAGGAGCGAATCACAGCCAGCTTGTCGGTGTGCTCGGCGACGTTTGGA
>JAKZVK010000632.1:0-12924 GCA_047516085.1 Bryobacterales bacterium | reverse complement strand
GGTCAAGGGCGTGATTCACGGCACCAGCTCAACCGGACAGACGGTGTTCGTCGAGCCGGTCGAGTCGATCGAGCTGAACAACCGCATCGTCAAGATGCTCGAAGACGAGCATGCCGAGGTGCGCCGCATCCTCATCGAACTAACGGCACGCCTGCGGCGGGACTTGCTTGCCATTGCGACCGCTATCCAACTACTGGCCGAGCTGGAGATGCTGTTTGCCAAGGCGCGCTTCGCGACCGATTTTCACTGCGCCATTCCGTCATTCAACCAAGGTGATTTGCTTCAACTGCGGCTGAAGCGCGCGCGGCATCCTCTTCTCGAAGACGTGCTGCGACGCGCGGGCCGGTCGGTGTCGGCGATTTCGCTGACGCTCGACCCGGACCGCCGCGTGCTGCTCATCAGTGGTCCCAATGCGGGTGGCAAGACCGTCGTGCTGAAGACCGTCGGATTGCTGGCCCTGATGGCACAAGCCGGCTTGCCGGTTCCGGCGGACGAGGCGGAGTTCCCGTGGTTCGACCAAGTGCTCGCCGACATCGGCGACCTGCAATCCATCGCCGAGAGCCTGAGCACCTTTTCCGCGCACATCGAGCAGTTGAAAGCCATGATGCAGCTTGCCGACAAGCGCTCCCTGGTCTTGATGGACGAGCTGGGAGCCGCGACCGATCCCGAGGAGGGAGGCGCGCTGGGCGTGGCGGTCATCGAGCACTTCCTCGAACGCGGCGGCTTCACCATCGCGTCCACTCATCTGCCCGCGCTCAAGACCTATGCGGCCACCGCGTCAGGCGTCGAGAACGCGGCGGTCGGCTTCGACGAAGAGACCTTCGCGCCCAACTATAAGCTTCACGTCGGCGTGCCGGGCCAGTCGGCGGGGCTTGAGATGGCGCGCCGCCTCGGCGTACCCGATTCGGTGATCGCGCGAGCACGCCAAGCCATGAGCACGCAGGCCGAGGACGTGGTGCGATACGTCCGGCAACTTCACGAGCAAATCGAGGAACACGACCGCGCGCGAAATGAGCTGCGCCGCGCGGAAGTGGAGTTGGCGAGGAAGCGTCAGGCGCTTGAGCGAGAGATGGAGCAACGCGAGGCGGCGAAGGTTGCCGAACTCGAGCGGCGGGTTGAGAAGCTGATGCGCCGCTTCGAAACCGAGCACCGCGCCGCGATCGACAAGCTCGACGAAGCGCAGGCAGCCCGCCGAGCCGCCAAGGAGGCAAGCCGGCAGGCTACGAAGCGACGCGCCGACTTGAAGCGCGAAATCCAATCGGTCGTCGAAAAGGCCCCGCGACAGGACGCCGAGCCGGTCGTCGACCAGGCCGAGCTTACGCCCGGACGCCGGGTGCGCCTTGGCGAGATCGGCGCCGTCGGACGGCTCGTTCGCCAACTGGCGAGCGGACAGTGGGAGGTCGAGGTCGGCAGCCTCAAGATGCACGTCGACCGCCGCGAGATCACCGAGCTACTTCCTGATGCAGCGCCTCTGCCGGCGGGCTCACCCAGCAGGATTACGGTCACGACCGCCGCTCGAGACTCCAAGTCGTTGTCGGAGATCAACGTGATCGGCCACAACTCCGAGAGCGCCCGCGAAGCCGTCGACAAGTTCCTCGATGACGCCGTACTCGCCGAGGTGGGCCGAGTGCGCGTGATCCACGGCCACGGCATGCAGGTGTTGCGCAAGACGCTTTGGAAGATGTTCGCCGGCCATCCTCACGTCGAGCGCTACTACCAGGCCGAGCAACAAGAGGGCGGAGCGGGTGCGACGATCGTCGAGGTCAAGCAATAGCCCGATGCTGACACCAGGGATGGGCACCAGGAAGCAGGTGGGGTGCACAAACCAAACTCAGAGCCGCATGCGTAAGCTTGCGGTGAGATCCAGCGAGCCGAGTTAGCGTTCGCAAGAGGCCGAGAAGGCTCGGCTGCGGAGCGATTCCGCAGGCCAGGGGAGGGCACTCAACGCAGGCTCACGCCTGCGGCTCAGACAGGCGAACGGGAGGCTCCCGATAATCTCCACCGCGATCTCAGCGAATCGGAACGCCCGCCCGCTTTCACCATCCAGCGGTGTGCTAGCCTAGGCTCGCAGGAGCGCAACGATGATGAGGCTTCCAGTTCTCGGCGTCATGTTCAGCGTGGCCATGCTGTTGCAAGCCGAGCCCGGCAAAGTCCCGGAAGGATTCCAGTCGATCTTCAACCACGCCAACCTGGCCGGGTGGCACGTGAGCATGACCAACCACCACGGCAACACGACCGAGTGGCGCGTCTTGGAAAAGGCCTTGACCGGCCGCCAACGGCCCGACGGCAACGGCGGCCTCCTGCTGAGCGACGAGCGCTACCGCGACTTCGAGCTGTATGTCGAGGTCAAGCCCGACTTCGGCTGCGATAGCGGCCTGTTTCTGCGCTCCAACGCCAACGGACAGGCCTACCAGGTCATGCTCGACTATCTCGATGGCGGCAACGTCGGCGGCATTTACGGCGAGCGCTTGGACGGGGTCGAGAGAACGCTCTCCAACAACTGGGAATCGGTCTGGCGCAAGGACGACTGGAACGCCTTTCGCGTGCGGATGGAAGGCGAGGCCCCGCGCATCACGGTGTGGCTCAACGGCACCAAGATCACCGAGTTCCAAGACACGGCGAATCACGCGGCTGGAGGCGCAACCGACGGCATGATTGGTGTCCAGGTGCACGGCGGAGCGAGCTGGGTGAAGGACGGCTATCACCGCTTCCGCAACATCGCTGTCAAAGTACTGAAGTAGAAACACAGCCACCCAAGGGCGTTTTGCGCTACGCCCGCCGGTAGCTGCCGTTGGCACGGCCCTTCACGGCCAACTGGCCCGGCCCGCGGACGCGCGCCTGCAACTCTGTCGCCGCCGCAACAATGAGCTCTCTCAACCACCCTCGCCGCCGCTTCGGCAAACTCTTCGGCGACCTGCGGGTCCGGCCGAAGCTGATCGTCCTGCACAACCTGTTCTTCCTGGTGCTGACCTGCGCCGCCTACTTCTCCCTGATCCCTCTCGTCGAAGACCGTATCGCAACAGCCCGCGAGAGGGAGATCTCGCTGGCCCGCCAAATACTCACCGCCGGTCAGACCCCTTCGGTCGACGCCTTCCCTAGCTACGTCTACGAAAACGGCGTCACGCTCGTGCCTCCCATTCCCCCAGAGGTGAAACAGTGGCTCGACGCTCATCCCGGCGCGGTGCGAAGCGACCCGAGCGCCCCCGAGGGTCTCTACCGCAAGGACCCCGCAACGGGAAGCTATACCCGCCTGACCATCCCCTCGGGTTTCTATGAAGGCTCCGTTGGTCAAGCCAAGTTCACCCTCTTCGCCATCCTCGGAACCCTCTATCTCCTCGCCGTCGCCCTGCTCGAGTTGGTGATCATGCCCCGCCACGTCTACCGGCCCATCCGCTTGACGCTCAAAGCCGACGAGGCCGTCCGTGACGACGACCGTCCTCACGAACTGATCGACGAGGCCGAGATTCCCGGCGACGAAATCGGCGACATCATGCGTTCGCGCAACAAAACCGTCTCGAACCTGCGCAACCAGGGGGCGCATCTTGAAAGCGCACTGGCTCGGCTCAAGCAGTTGGCCGCCGACCTCCAACGCAAGAACGACATGTTGGAGGCTGCCCGCACCAAGCTGGCCGCCCAAGACCGTCTCGCCAGCCTGGGCCTGCTCAGTGCCAGCGTGGCGCATGAGCTGAACACGCCGCTCGCCGTCCTACGGGGCTCAATCGAAAAACTCATCGAGACGGTCGACAGCCCGTCAACTCTACGCCGGCTCAAGCGCATGCAACACGTCACGGACCGGCTCAGCGGCATCAGTGCCGGCTTGCTTGACTTCTCGCGGCCCAGCCGTGAAGTCAACGAGCCCGTCACAATGCGTACTCTGGTGGACGAAGCCTGGAGCCTGGTCGCGATCGACGAAAAGGCCTCCGGCATCCGCTTCAGCAACCGCGTGCCTGAAGACACGCAAGTGGTCGGCAACCGCGACCGCCTGATGCAGCTCTTCGTCAACCTGTTGCGCAACGCGATGTACGCCATCCCGGCCAGCGGCACGGTCGTCGTGCAAGGCAAGACCGAAGCCCGCGACGAGCAGGATTGGGTCACCGTGGCCGTCGAGGACGACGGCGTCGGCATCCCCGAAGACGTGCTGCCCAACATCTTCGAGGCGTTTGTCACCAGCCGCCTCGACGCCCGTGGCACCGGATTGGGACTGGCCGTCGCCGAAACCATCGTCGAGCAACACGGTGGCAGGATCATGGCGGGCAACCGGCCCGAAGGAGGCGCTCGCTTGGAAGTTCGGCTGCCCGCGGCAACCGCCACGCCGGAGAGCGCCCCAGCGTCGGACCAGCCGAGTAGTCCCTCCCAGAGGACGGTCTCCTCTCAAGGGAAGAGCCCCGTCCAAAGGAGTAATCTAGTGAAGGGATGACACCCGCCTCCCAGCCCGTCGTTTCGCCCGGCAGGAAGGGCGCCCTGGTCGACATTGCCGTCCTCGACGCCGACGTCGACTTCATCAGCTACATTGAAGACTGCCTCAACGACGAGGGACTCTATCTCGTCCGCGCCTTCACCCACCCTGACGACCTGTTCCAAGCGTGCCAAGAGAAGGCGCCGCACATCGTCCTGCTCGATATGAAGATGGGCCCCTTCAAGGGCGAGGATGTGCTCGACGAGCTACAGGCGCGGCATCCGGACGCCTGCGTCATCATCGTCACCGGTTACCCCTCGCTCGAGGGCATGCGCGCCACGTTCAAGAAGAGGGTCTTCGACTACCTTGCCAAGCCGTTCTCTTTGATTCAATTGCGCCAGACCCTTGCGAACGCCATCGACGCGCATGGGCTGGGCCGCACGCCGCAGGAGGTCGTGCGCGAAAAACTCGGCCATCGCATCAAGGTCTTGCGAGTCGAACGCAAGTGGTCGCTCAAAGACACCGCCGGCCCAACCGGCATCAGCATCTCGCAGCTCAGCTCGATCGAACGCGGCGCGCACATGCCGAGCATCGAAAGCCTCCTTGCGTTGTGCCGCGCGTTTGACAGCAAGCCATCCGACCTGTTTGCATCGATCGATTTCTAGAGTGGAGACGTTATGAAAGCGGCCGCCGACAGGGCTGAATCCAAAACCCAATCCCTCTACCGCCACGCCAAGACCCTCATCCCGGGCGGCACGCAGCTTCTCAGCAAGCGGCCGGAGCAGTTCGCGCCCGACCAATGGCCGGCCTACTACCAAGAGGCCCACGGCTGTGAAGTCACCGACCTCGATGGTCGCAAGTACATCGACATGTCGATCATGGGTATCGGCTCGTGCCTGCTCGGTTACGACGACCCCGACGTGAGGGAGGCCGTTGTGGGCCGCGTCCGGGCCGGTTCGATGTGCACGCTCAACAATCCCGAAGAAGTGGAGCTGGCCGAGCTCCTGACTTCCATTCACCCCTGGGCCGAGAACGTACGCTACGCGCGCTCGGGCGGTGAGTCGATGTCGATCGCCGTGCGCATCGCCCGCGCCAAGACCAAGCGAAGCCTTGTCGCCATCTGCGGCTATCACGGCTGGCACGACTGGTATCTGGCAGCCAACCTCGCCCCGGAAGGCGCGGTCGATCAACTCAAGGGCCACCTGCTGCCGGGCCTGTCGCCGGACGGCGTACCCAAGCCGCTCGCCGGCACCGTCGTGGCTTTCGAGTACAACCGGCTCGACCAACTCGGCGAGATCATCTCCAACCATGGGGGCGACTTGGCCGCCGTCGTCATGGAGCCCACGCGCTCCGCCGATCCCGAGCCCGGTTTCTTGGAGGGTGTCCGCGCTCTATGCGAGAAGATCGGCGTCGTGCTCATCTTCGACGAGATCAGTGTCGGCTGGCGTCTGATTCTCGGTGGCGCGCATTTGAAGTACGGCGTCGATCCCGACATAGCCGTCTTCTCGAAAGCCATCAGCAACGGCCACCCCATGGCTGCCATCCTCGGACGCGAAGACACGATGCAGGCCGCCCAGGAGACCTTCATCTCGAGTACCTACTGGACCGAAGGCGTCGGCCCCGCCGCGGCCGTGGCCACCATCCGCAAGATGCAGCGCATCGACGTCCCGGCGCACGTAGCCACTATCGGGCAACAGTGGCGCGAGGGCCTGTCGGCCATCGCCAAGCGTCATGGGGTACCGCTCGAGGTCGGAGGCCACCCGGCCATCTCGAAGTTCTCATTCACGCACTCGGATTCGCTCGCGCTCGAAACGCTGTTCACCGTACGTATGCTCGACCGCGGATTCCTGGCTGGCACCGGCCTCTACGCGACCCTCGCTCACCAGCCGCAGCACGTCGAGAGCTACCTGGCCGCGGCGGATGAAGTGTTCCCCGAAGTAGCGGCGGCGATCGAAAAGGGCGATGCGGAGAACCGCATCGGCGGACCCGTCCATCACACCGGCTTCCGGCGTCTGGCGTAGCAGCGTTCGAACTACCGCGGGACGTCGCACGCAAATCTAGGGGCACGGCATGCCGTACCCGCATCCCGCAGCAGACAAGGTGTTGCCCCCTGCTACGATGTTCCGCATGACGACTCTTGCCCAACGGGCTACGTACCGCATCGCGCCCGTTGCACTGCTCCTTGCCTGTGCTCTCGCCGTCGTTACTTCAGCCCCCCTTCAGTCGCAGATCGACAACTCTTCCTGGCGCATCGGTCTGGCCCGCGTGAAGATCACGCCCGAGAATCCGATACGGATGGCTGGTTACGCCTCACGCACGAAGCCCTTCGAAGGTGTCGACGCCCATCTCTTCGCCAAGGCCATGGCCTTCGAGGACTCCGATGGCAACCAAAGCCTGCTGATCACGGCGGACATGATCCGCTTCCCAGGGTGGCTGTCCGAGGCGGTTTGCCGTCGCCTCAAGGAGTCCGCGGGTATCGAGCGAAACGCCGTTCTCCTAAACGCCTCCCACACTCACACCGGCCCTGCGCTCGATCCCGCGCGCTATGACGCGCCCGCGGACGATATCAATGACAGCCAGGCCTACGCACGCAAACTCGAGGACAAGCTCGTCGCGATCGGCCGCCAAGCACTCGCCGACCTGAAGCCGGCGCGGCTCGGCTGGGACACAGGTCTGGTCAACTTCCCCATGAACCGGCGCGAGTTCACCGAGCGCGGCGTACGATTAGGCGTCAACCCGCGCGGCCCGGTGGACCGCGGCGTCCCTGTGCTGCGGGTCGACGGCGCCGGGGGTGAGCTCCGCGCCGTGCTCTTCGGCACGGCCTGCCACAACACAACGCTCACCGGCCGTTCCCTGCGGATCAGCGGCGACTTCACCGGCTACGCGCAAGCCTACATCGAGCACAGGTATCCGGGCGTGCAGGCGATGTTCCTCACCGGTTGCGGCGGCGATGCCAACCCCTATCCACGCGGGAACCGGGGCTTCGCCGAGCAACACGGTGCGGAACTCGGCGGCGAAGTCGTCCGGGTCCTCGCAGGCCAACTCAAATCGGTACGCGGACCGATCCGCACCGAGCTTGCACGCGTCGACTTGCCGCTGAAGAGCTTTACGCGCGCGCAGATCGAAGAGGTTGTAAACGCACGGTCGTCTTACCTCAGCTATTTCGCCAAGAGCGCCCTGGCTGTTCTCGATCGCGCGGAGCCCCTGCCCACAACCTTCGAAGCCCCGTTCGCCGTCTGGCAGTTCGGCGACAGCCTCACGCTCGTCGGCTTCAGCCAGGAAACCGTCGTCGGCTACGTCGACATGACCGAGACAGCCCTCGGCCCTCTGAACCTCTGGGTCGCCGGCTATTGCAACGACGTCTCAGGCTACCTACCCACGACGCGCATCTTGTCGGAAGGCGGCTACGAAACCCGTGGCCTCTATGACGGCGTGGGCGTGTTCGCGCCAGGCGTCGAGGACGTGGTGATGAAGACCATCACCAACCTCGCGCGCAAAGCGGGACGCGAGATTCCCGAGAAGTAAGCAGATAAGCCGCGGGCCGCTTACGGGATACGATGAAACAGGTCCCCAGCCAAGCCAGGGGTTTAGGTAAGAACAGGGAAGGTAGGACTACGAGCCGAAGGACTTACAAAAGACCAACTACTAATGATTTTGTTTCGTGCCAAATAGAAAGGGGCGGTCACGCCTCAGCCGACCTCTTACTGGCATCACCATGGGCTCTCGGCCCTCGCCTGCGCGAATAGCGCTTAAGGCGTTTCGAATCAGCCAGCTACCTGCGCCGTGCGATTTCCTACGGCACTACAGTTAGATCGGTTTTTGATCGCGTGACCGCCCTCTTCGGATCGGTGGTTCTATGGCGACCTCCTCTCTACTATCGGTTTCGCCGTAGTGATAAGCATCGAATCTCTATTCGATGTCAATCTTCTTATACACCCGGCACGAGGACCTGTCAAGGCATTTTTTCCGCCAGCCCCTCAACCATATTAACTACCGCACAGTGGTGGTAAGCCCTTGTTTCGGAGGGACTCGACCTCCCCTCTGTCTCCGTGGCCCGGCCCGCAACTTCAGAGCCGCGGACGGGAGTCCGCGGTCCCCACGGGCGCGTTCTCGGCGGCCGACACCATTGCGATACTGTAGGGTTGACCGTGCACCTACGTTCCGCTCACACTACGCTCGCCTGCCTTACCGCGCTGGCACTTCTCGCCACGCCCGCCTGCTCGCTTAAGAAGTACGCCATCAACATGGTGGGCGACGCCCTGGCCTCGGGCAACTCCGTTTACGAGACGGATGAAGACGTCGAACTCGTCGGCGAGGCCCTGCCGTTCGGCCTCAAGCTCGTCGAGAGTCTGCTATTGGAGTCGCCCGAGCATCGTGGCCTGCTGATGACCGCAAGCCAAGGATTCGTGCTCTACTCGTTCGCGTACGTCGACTACCCCGCCGAAGTCATGGCTGAGGAAGACCTTGACCGCGCCCGCGAGATGCGCACCCGCGCCCGCAAGCTCTACCTCCGAGCCCTGGGTTACGGGCTTCGCGGACTCGAACGCTCCTACCCCGGCTTCACTGCGCAACTCGCGACCGACCCGAAGGCCGCCGCCACGCGGATACTGAATCGCAAGAAGAAGCAGCTTGACCTGCCCTTCCTCTACTGGTCCGCCGCCGCCCTCGGTCTCGCGGTCTCCTCCTCGCGCAACGATGCGGCGATGCTCGCTCGCCTGCCCGAGGTCGACGCCCTGCTTGACCGCGCTCTCGAACTCGACGAAACCTGGGACGACGGCGCCTTCCACGAGTTCCAAGTGACCCTCGCCGGTGCCAAGCCCACCACGCCCGACCGCGCCGTCATCGACCACCATTACCAACGTGCCCTCAGCCTCTCCGGAGGCACCAGCGCCGGGCTCTACGTAGCCTACGCCGAGGTCGTCTCGATCCCCGACCAAAACCGCGCGCAATTCCGCACCCTGCTCGACAAGGCCCTCGCGGTCGACCCGGACGCGCGCGAGCAAGATCGCCTCGTCAACCTGCTGGCCCATCGACGCGCCAGATGGCTGCTCGATCGCATCGATGAGTTATTCTTTGAAGAGGAAGAAGCCGCGCCAGGAGCGACGCCATGAAACCCAATTTACCGCGCCGTCTCATTCCGTTAGTCATCGTTGGCCTACTGTTGGGCGCCGTCTCTCCTCTCTCGGCGCGCCGGGTTCTCATCAAGCTCGGCACGTCCGCGCCGAAAAACTCCAGTTGGCACGACGCGTTGAGCTACCTGCGCCAGGAGTGGCGCAAGATCTCGGGCGGTGACGTCAAGGTCAACATCTACGCCGGGGGCGTGGCCGGAGACGACAACGAACTCGTGCGCAAGATCCGTCGCGGCGGCATGGACGCAATCGCCGTCTCGGGCATCGGGCTTTCGCGCATCGACAATGGAGTCGATTGCCTCAGCATCCCCATGATGGTGCGGTCTTACGAGGAGCTGGACTATGTGCGCGAGCACATCACCACGAAACTCGAGCGGCGCATCGAGGAGAAGGGTTTTGTCGTTTTGAATTGGGCGGATGTCGGCTGGGTTCATTTCTTCACCAAGGAACCCGCGCCGTCCCTCGATGACATCCGCAGGCAAAAGCTCTGGATCTCGACGGGCGACCCCGATACCGAAAAGCTCTACAAGCAGTTGAAGTTTCAGGTCGTGCCTCTACCCGTCACCGACATGCTGACTTCTCTCCAGACCGGTTTGATCGAGGCCTTCCAAGCGCCGCCTTTGTTCGCCATGCTCGAGAGATCCTACCAGCAAGTGGGCTACATGACCGCCGTCCGCTGGGCGCCGCTGATGGGCGCCACCCTCATCAGCAAGCGTTCGTGGGATCGCATTCCCAGCGAGTATCATGCCGCCATGCGCAAGGCCGCGCATGAAGCGGGCGACAAACTTCGCGACGAAATCCGCAGGCTCGACACCGATGCCATCGCGCAAATGAAGCAGCGTGGCTTGAAAGTGATCGAGGCGGACGCGGCCACGCTCGCCGATTGGCAGACGCAAGCCGAAGACGCCTACCCCACCCTGCGTGGCACCATGGTTCCGCCAGACTTGTTCGACGAGGTCCGCCGCCTGCGCGACGAGTACCGCGCCAAGAACGCCGGCGACTAGCGTGGTGTGAAAACCGAGCCGTGACCGTCAGGGAGCGGTCCGGCACGAGCCAACGAGCTTCAGTCGGTGGGTGCTGGAGACCGTAGCGCGGATCTCGATTTTGAGATCCGCGGCCTTCCTCTCCGCTCGCCCGTGCATCTGGGGATCTATAGCCGCCCAGGTAGCACCCCACCCGGCTCCGGTCCGCGCCCCTGATATCCTGAAGCGTCATCGTCGGCTCTCGCGCGCTGCGGCCCGTCCCGCCGCCTCCCATGGAATCCACCCCCGCCACGCCGTTTGCCCGCATCGAGAACGCTCTCGCCATCGCGGTGCTCGCGGCGATGGCGATCATGCCGCTCGCGGAGATCGTCGGCCGCAAGTGGCTCGGCGGCGGCATCCCCGGCTCGTTCCCAATCGTTCAACACCTCACCTTGTGGATCACCTTCGTCGGCGCCGCATTGGCCGCCCGCTCCGACCGCCTCCTAGCGCTCTCGACGGCCACGTTTCTGCCCGACGCATGGCGCAACAGTGTCCAGATGTTCACCTCCGGACTCGCCGCCGGCATTACCGCGGTCCTGGTTTGGGCGAGCTTCGACCTGGTGCGCGTCGACTTCGAGTTCGGCGACGAGGTCGCCTGGGGCATTCCCGTGTGGCTGGCCGAATGCATCATGCCCATCAGCCTCGCCGTTGTCGCGGCACGCTTGATCGGCCGCGTCGCCGGCAACCAGTCTGGCAACCACTCCGGCAACCGCTGGTTGCGGCTGCTGCCCGCACTCGGCCTGCTCATCCCCGTCGTTTTCGGCTTGATCGAAATCCCCGAGGAATCGGGCCTGCTGTTCCCTGCCGTCCTTGTGATCGTCGTTGGCACCGCCCTGGGTCTCCCCATCTACGCCGCCATCGGAGGCGCCGCTCTGGTGCTCTTCTGGGACGAGGGCACCCCCGTCTCGGCCGTGCCCGGCGAAACCTACCGCTTGACGACCGAGGCGATGCTTCCCGCCATTCCGCTGTTTACGCTCGGCGGATACATCCTCGCCGAGGGAGGCTCAGGCAAGCGCTTGATGCGGGTCTTCTCCGCCTGGGTCGGCTGGATGCCGGGCGGGCTGGCGATCGTGGTCACGGTGGTGCTCGCGTTCTTCACCCCGCTGACCGGGGCCTCGGGCATCACGATCCTTTCCATGGGCGGGCTGCTGCTGCCGATGCTCGTCAAGGCGCACTACCCCGAGAAGACCTCCGTCGGACTCGTCACCGTCTCGGGATCGATCGGCCTGCTGTTCCCGCCGAGCCTGCCGGTGATCCTGTACGCCTTCTACGCCGAGCAACCCATCGAGCGTCTGTTCGTCGGCGGGCTGTTGCCTGGCTTCCTGCTCGTGACGGTCGTAGCCGCCTGGGCGGCGCATCGCGGCTGGCGCGCCGGCGCGGTGCGGACGCCGTTTGAAAGGCGTGAAGCTCTTTCCGCGCTTTGGGAGGGCAAGTGGGAGATTCTACTGCCTTTCGTCGTGCTCGGCGGCATCTTCGGCGGGTACGCGACGCTGGTCGAAGCGGCCGCCATCACGGTGCTCTATGCCTTCGTCGTGCAGTGCTTCATCTTCAGAGACCTGCATGTGAGGCGCGACTTGCCGCGCGTGTTCGTCGAGAGCGCCACCCTGGTCGGCGGCTTCATGATTATCCTCGGCGTGGCGCTCGGCTTCACCAACTACCTGATCATCGCCGAAGTCCCCTCACAGGCCTTGGATTGGGTACAGGCCAACATCGAGTCGAAGATCGTCTTCCTGCTGGCGCTCAACGTGTTCCTGATCATCGTCGGCGCGCTGATGGACATCTACTCGGCGATTCTTGTGATCGTGCCGCTGATCACACCCATGGCCGCGGCCTACGGCATCGACCCGGTACACCTCGGCATCATCTTCCTCGCCAACATGGAACTCGGCTACCTGATGCCGCCGATGGGAGAGAACCTGTTCCTCTCGTCCTACCGCTTCGAGCAACCCCTGACGCGGGTGTACGCCTCGACCTTCCCCTACGTCGTCATGCTGCTGATCGCCGTACTGCTGATCACCTACGTCCCCGAGATGACCCTCTGGCTCGTCGAACTCACCGGCGTCTAGTCCGTGCCTTCACCCGCTTCTCATGCGCCCGGCGCAACGCTCTTTGCTTGACAGTCATAACCCTAATCTCGCTAGTCTCATTCCTCTTTGCTGTTTGCGCGAAGGAAAGACGTGTAGCCCGCTTCATCGAGTGTGCCAGCCGCCAGCTCGCGAACGGCCTGCGCCGCGTCCTCTTCCCTGGCGGTGAAGCGATACCCGTTCAACTCCAGAAACAGAATGCCGACCACAAAGCCCGCGCGCTTGTTGCCGTCAACAAAAGGATGGTTGCGCACGATGCCCGCCGTGTAGGCCGTCGCCATGTCGATGATGTC
>JAKZVK010000631.1:0-5708 GCA_047516085.1 Bryobacterales bacterium | reverse complement strand
ACTCGAATGGGTAACCCCATGGGACCTCCTTGGAAGCAGTCCTGATGGACTAGTTATATAACTAGATCTTAACCCACTCTAAAACAAAGGGAAAGGCTTTTGTTCCGGCGATTGTCTAGTCAGGAGCCAATGCCCAGGGCACGGGTGTAAACCCGCGCGCTCCCTCAATGCCCCACCTCTGTCCGGCCCGACACCGCAGATCCTTTTGGTTCCAGATGGTCCGGGTCAGGGGGCAGTCCGACAATGATCGGCACCACCATCTCGCACTACAAAATCACCGGCAAGCTCGGCGAAGGCGGCATGGGTGTCTTCCAACCGAGCCGTGACCGTAAGGGAGCGGTCCGGCACGCCCGCCACGCAAATCTGCCGCAGGCCGTTAGAGCAGAGCGACGTCCGGCCTCCGCCCCAGCCAAACCAAGCCGTGTCCGCGAGGGGGCAGTCCGACAATGATCGGCCAGACCATTTCGCACTACAAGATCACCGGCAAGCTCGGTGAGGGCGGCATGGGTGTCGTCTACAAAGCCGAAGACACCTCCCTCGAACGTCCCGTAGCACTGAAGTTCCTCGCGCCCCATCTGGTCTCCGATGAAGAAGTCCGCAAACGCTTCGAGCGGGAAGCCAAAGCCGCCGCCGCGTTGAACCACCCCAACGTCTGCACCGTCCACGAGATCGCCGAGGCCAACGGCCGCACGTTCATCGCCATGGCCTTCATCGAGGGTGACAGCCTCGAAGCGAAGATCGAGGCCGGCCCGCTCAAGCTCAAGGACGCCCTCGACATCGCCATCCAAACGGCCCAGGGCCTACAGGCGGCCCACGAAAAGAAGATCGCCCACCGCGACATCAAGCCGGCCAACTTGATGGTCACCGGCTCAGGCGCCAAGCAGCACGTCACCATCATGGACTTCGGGCTGGCGCAACTCGCCGACCGCTCGAAGCTGACCAAGAGCGGCATGACCCTGGGCACACCGATCTACATGTCGCCTGAGCAGGCCCAAGGGGAGCCGTCGGACCGCCGCACCGACATCTGGTCGCTGGGGGTTGTGCTCTACGAGATGGTGGTCGGACGGCCGCCCTTCCGAGGCGACTATGAGCAAGCCGTCGTCTATTCAATTCTCAACGAAGAGCCCGAGCCGCTGACGGCGCTGCGCACCGGCGTGCCAATGGAGTTGGAGCGGATCGTCGGTAAGTGCATGGCGAAGGAGATCGAGGAACGCTACCAGCACGCTGATGACCTGCTGCTGGATTTGCAGACGCTGAAGAAGAAGCCCGAATCCGGCAAGTCCACGATCGTGCGCGCGGCCCCGGCTGGATCTGTAGGGGCACGGCATGCCGTGCCCGCCGCGGGTGAGGAGACAACAGGAACGCGGGCACAGCATGCTGTGCCCCTACATTCAACGGCGGAAGCGTCCGAGCACAGGCTCGCGAAGTACAGGGTGATCGAGGAAGTAGAAGAATCGAACGACTCCACCAAGTACTTGGCCGAAGACACCGAGCTGCACCGCTCTGTCGCGATCCGGGTGTTGCCGCAGTCGTCGGAGCAGCAGATCGAGCGCGCGCAACGTCGGAAGCAGAGCCTCGTCCTGGGTGTCGGTGCATTGGGCGTGCTTTTCGGTCTGGTCTTCGCTTTCTTGCTGCTATTCTCTCCGGCCCCCGTTGCGGAAGCGCCCCTGCGGCGGTTCACGTTACCGACCGAGGGAGCCCTGATCAGGCCCTCGATCTCACCCAACGGCCGTCATGTCGCCTACCTGACCGGTCAGGGGGGCAACCGCACCCTGTGGGTGCAGGACCTGGATCAGAATCAACCACGGGCGATCGTGGGTCCGACAAGTCTCAACCGGAGTATGCCCTTCTGGTCGCCCGACAGCCAATTCGTCGGCTTCCGGTCCGAGAACGTATTCAAGAAGGTGGCGGTTTCCGGCGGCCCCGTGGTGACCCTGGCGGAAGCTAGCGGCTTCTCCAGCCGGTCCGCTTGGACGCCGGACGGCGAGTCGGTCCTCTTCACCTCGGACCGCAAGCTTTTCAAAGTGTCCGCTCGTGGAGGACAGGCCGAGTTGTGGCTCGAAGCCGGGCAGGAAGGGTTTGCCGCTTACCATCCGGCGTTCTTCTCGACTAGCGAGGGCACGGACAAGCTGCTCTACGTGGAAGCCAGATCGGCTACCCAACCTCAAATCATTGCTCTCGACCGGATCTCCGGCCAACGCGAGATTCTGGCTGGAGGCTCGTTTCCGGTTTATGCTCCCAGCGGACACGTGGTTTACGAGAGCATCGAGCCGCGCGGAGTCTGGGCGATCCCCTTTTCGGTTGACACGATGAAAGCGACCGGCAACCCGTTTCCCATCAGCGAAGATAGCTACGAGCCCAGCATTGCGCTGGATGGAACGCTCGTCTACCTGCAGGGAACAGCCGCCACCGGTCGCTGGCGGTTGGTCTGGAAGGACCGGGAAGGTAATCGTCTTGGAGAGATCGGGGAGCCACATGATGTCTCGATCTCCTACCCCGGCCTGTCGCCGGATGGCTCGCGTGTTGTTGTCCAAGAGAACATTCGCGGCAACACGCAACGCGACATCTGGATCCATGAAGTGAATCGTCCGATCAAGACGCGGCTCACAATGCTAGCGACGGAGGAGATCTATCCAAGCTGGGCGCCTCGGGGAGATCGGGTCATCTTTTCTTCGGGAACCGGCGCCGGAGGGAATCATAGAGACCTTTACATGGTGCGAGCCGATGGGAGTGAGGACCCCGTGCCGGTCCTCCAGTCGCCGGAATTCCGCGACTATGTCAGCGACTGGTCCTCGGACGGAAACACGATCGTGGTCTGGAGGCAGGATCTGAGCGGAACGAAGGCGGACATCTGGTATCTGAGGAGAAAAGAAGGTGGCGGCTGGGAGGAATCTCCTTTCCTCAAAACCGACTACGTGGAGCAGCTCGCAAAACTGTCACCCGATGGGCGATTCATTGCGTACGACTCGAATCAGTCCGGTGAGCGTGAGACCTATATTCGTTCCTTCCCTGAAGGAACCGGTCTCCGTCGGGTATCGGCCAACGGCGGCACCCAGGTGCGTTGGCGGAAAGATGGCAAAGAGCTGTTCTACGTGGAGGGTGACAGCCTGATGGCGGTCCCCGTTACGACCAGCCCTAAGCTTACGATCGGCACCGCCACGAAACTGTTCTCTCACGATCGCCTGGCTTTTCAACCACCTTTTGCCTGGCTTAATTATGACGTTACCCCCGACGGCCAGAGGTTCATCTTGCTCGAGGCGGAGGCAGGGGCGTCCGATGTCAAACTACGCGTGGTCCAAAACTGGTACGAAGAGTTCCGCGACCGCGAGCAGGACTGACTCGCCATGATCGGCCAAACCATCTCCCACTACACGGTCACCAGCCATCCAGAAACCGAGCTAGAACGCCGGCGAGGTCCTCGACCACAAACCGACAAGTCGGCGCCCCTGTGGCGTAAGCCTCCAGGCTTTGCCCCACGAGATATCGACTGAGCGATTCCTCGGTTCTCAGGTCCTCGATCCAGAGCCGCTACTCGGTCACTTGCCATCCTGAGTCCCGAAGAATCGAGACTCGGCAAGGCTTGGAGCCTTACGCCACATCCCTGGCGGACACCTCTTTCAAGACTTGACGCTTTTGTAACGTTGTTGCCCCCTTCAGACGGCCGGCGACGGGTGCGCAGCCGCGATGCCGACGGGAAGGTCACTTCTGCCTGGGTAAATCTGCCACCAACGTAACCGGACGTTCGCGGCAATCATGTCTCGAGCCCTGAAAGGGACGATGGAAAAGCCACAACACATCCGCGGCCGACGAACATCAACGCCACGGTCGGGCCTCCCCGACCTCCCGCCGGCTTGTCCCGCCTGAGTGTCGCCACCCCAGCCCTCCAAATACCCTGTGATAGTCTCGTAGTGGCGGGTTCGTTTCATGAGAATCTTACTTGCCGGCGGCGGCCAAGTTGCCCAATTGATTGCCCGCCGGCTCACCCAAGAAGGCAACGAAGTCACCATTGTCGAACGCGACAAAGAGCGCTGCGCCCACCTCGAAGAGGAACTCGACGCCAAGGTCGTGCAGGGTGACGCCACGAGCGTCTCGGACCTGCGGCGCGCCGGCATCGCTGACGCCGAGATGTTGATCGCGGTGACGAGCTCGGACGAAGCCAACCTCCTGGCGTGCATGGTGGCGCAGGCCGAGTCGAACGTGGCGATAAAGATTGCCCGCATGCGCACGCATGAAGTCGACCACTGGCGGCGGATCACCGAGCAAGTCGGCTTGCAGATCGACCTCATCATTCACCCGGAAACCGAGACGTCCGAGCGTATCATGCGCGTCGTCGGACTGCCCGGCGTTTCAGACATCGTCGATTTCGCCGACGGCAACATCAAGCTGTTCGGCATGAACGTTGAACCCGAGAGTTGGTTCAGCGGAAAAACGCTCGAGGAACTCGACGCCTGCCGTCCTCCGAAGGATTCGCTCATCGCGCTGATCTTTCGCGGACAGCAAGTGATCATTCCGCACGGCGCGGAAGTGTTGAGGCCGGGCGACCACATTTACGTGATGGGGACGCGCGAGAACCTCGACGACGTGCTGCAGTTCATGGGCGTTGGGCGGCAGGAATCCGTTTCTCGCGTGTTCATCGTCGGCGGCAAGCAGCTCGGCATCGGCATCGCCGAGGCGCTGGAGAAGGACGGCGTCCAAGTCAAGCTCTTCGAGCGCGATACGCGGCGCTGCCGGAAGATCTCGACGATCCTCGAGAAGACGGTCGTCATTCACGGAGACGGTACCGATCAGGGCATTCTGGAGGATGAGAACGTCGAGGGCGTCAATGCGTTTCTGGCCATGACCCCTGATGACGAGACCAACATCATCTCCTGCATGCTGGCCCGCCGCCTGGGGGCGAAGAAAGTCGTCGCGCTGATCAACCGGCTCAACTATCTGCCGATGGTGCAGCGGTTGGGCATCAACACATCGGTGAGCCCGCGGTTGGCGGCGGTCGATCGCGCGCTCCAATTTGTGCGCAAGGGACACGTGCTTTCGGTGACCACGTTTGGAGCCGAGGAAGCCGAGGCGATCGAGCTGATCGCGGCCGAGGGATCGAAGTATGTCGGCAAGAAGCTGAAGGATGTGCGCTTCCCGCGTGAAGCGATCGTTGGGGCCATCGCGCGGCCGAATGGCGAGGTCGTCGTACCGCGCGGGGAGGCCACCATCCAGGCCGGCGATCGCGTGATCTTCTTCACGATCGAAAGCTTTGTGCGAGAACTCGAGTCGGCCTTCTTGGTGGAACCCGCCTCGTAGAGAGATTCCCCTTGATTCGTTACCGAGCGATCGGCCACGTGCTCGGCCAGTTCCTGCTGGCGTTCGCCGGCACGATGTTGGTGCCGCTGATCTACGGCGGCATGACCGCTAGCGGCGACCTGTGGGGACTCGGCTGGGGTACCCTGATCACCGCGGCCGCGGGCGGCGCCTTGCTGGGCGTTTCCAAGCGGCCCGGACGCGATCTCAGCCAACGCGAGGGTTTGCTGTTGGTCGTGGCCGTGTGGTCGTCGGCCGGGCTGTTCGGCTGCCTGCCCTTCTATCTCTCGCCGCACTTCTCTTCGTTGACCGACGCTGTGTTTGAGGCCGTCTCGGGCTTCACGACTACGGGCGCGACCGTGCTCTCCGACGTCGAGGTCCTCTCGCCGCCGCTGCAGTTTTGGCGTTGCTTCTCGCAC
>JAKZVK010000630.1:0-8856 GCA_047516085.1 Bryobacterales bacterium | reverse complement strand
CCGCGCGTCGTACATCAAGGGCATCCCGATGTCGTTATGCCCGTCGTAGAGGACGACGATGTCGGGCTCGTACTCCGCCACGGTGAACATCAAGTGGATGACCGACTGCCGCGATACCGATGATTGGATCCCGGCGTTGATGACCTCGATATCCCGGCCCGGGTATTTCTCTCGCAGCAGAGTCTTCAGCGACCCCGGCAACGTTGTCTCGAACGTGGTGGCGATCTCCACCGCCGACCCGCCCAGTACCGCCACCCGCAACTGCCCCGGCGGTTTCGCTCTCGGTAACTCATAGTCCGGTGCGCTGACCCGGAGCCCGTCTTCGTTGGTGTAGTGATGCACCTGCTCGGTGTGATGAGACATCACGAAGGTTTCCGAGCTGACGTAATGCAGGTTCGCCTGCGGCCGGAACATCACATAGGGATAGAGCTGTCCGTAAAACGGCAGGGCGCCGGGCTGCGCGGCGTGCGAGGCCAGATAGGCTTCCGCCAGGCCAATCGCCACCACCGCGGAGACCACGACGATCGCGGCGTACTGCAAGACCCCTATCCAGCGCTTACTCATCGTCGCGGCTCACATCGAGGGTAGCAATGAACTCAACGCGTCAGCGTACTAGCAGACCCCTCCATTGCTCCAGAAGAGGCCGTCTGATAGCGTGGACCGTATGGCTCGCATCCGCGCCAATGACCCGGCGACACGCGCGCATTGGCGCGGCCTGGCCGATGAGTTTTCCGAGAGCGGATGGTATCACAGCATCGAACTGCCCGACGGGGAGGTCCTCGAGGGCTTGCAAACCCTCGAGCAGCAGAAAGAGCGGCTGGGGCGTCTCCCCATCCCCGACGACCTCTCGGGCAAGCGCGTGCTCGATATCGGCACCTGGGACGGTTGGTTCGCCTTCGAGATGGAGCAACGCGGCGCCGACGTCAGCGCCATCGATAACATCGAGCAACCGGCCTTCTATCTCGCCCGCGATCGCCTCGGCGCCAAGGTCGACTACCGCGTCATGGACGTCTGCCAGCTCTCGGTCGCTGACGTGGGGCGCTTCGATTTGGTTCTCTTCCTCGGCGTACTCTACCATCTCAAGCACCCGCTGCTGGGCCTCGAGAAGGTGTGCGAGGTCACGCGCGACATGGCGATCGTTGAGTCGTACGTGATCGACGACGGCCTCCCGGCAGCCGGCGAGGCCGCGAGCGCGCCGGTCATGGAGTTCTACGAAGAAGACGAGCTGGCCAACCGCCTCGACAACTGGATCGGCCCCAACACCGCCTGCCTGCTGGCGCTGTGCCGCGCCGCCGGGTTCGCCCGCGTCGAGTTGTTGAGCGTCATCGAGCAGCGGGCCCACGTCGCCTGCTACCGCCAATGGGACCCCGAGCCCGACAACCCAACCGAGCCGCCTCCTGCCCTCACCGAGGCCCTCAACCTGCGGACCGCGGAGACGCGCTTTGAAAGCCGCCTCGACGACTACGTCTCCCTGTGGTTTGAGTCGGGAGGAGGATCTGAAAGCCCGCCCGAGTTCGAGAACGCCGGCGTTTTTCCCGAGATCGGAGGCTACGGCGTGCGTCCGATCTACGTCGGCCGGAAGGCCGAGAACGCCTGGCAGGTCAACTGCAAGTTGCCGCCGGGCCTCGAGCCCGGCCGCCACACCGTCCGCGTCCGTACGGCCGGCAGCCGCTTCAGCAACCCGGTCGAAATCGCCGTCGACCTCACGCCGCCGCCGCTCGAGCTGACCGGCATGAAGATCGTCAGCGTGACCGACGCCGAGACGTTCGACGAGAACCAGGTATGGCTCGGCAAGCAGACCTGGGCGTCGCTTTGGGTCGAGGGCCTTCCCGCGTCCGTCCGCCGGGAGCATCTAAGGGTGCGGTTGGGCGGCGCCACTCTTGCTGTCAGCTACCTGGGCCCCGCCGACAAGGACGGCTACCGGCAAGTCAACGTGCAGCTTCATCCCAGCACGGTCCCCGGCGAGTACCCGATGGCGGTTAGCTGTGGCGGTACCATGTCGGTGCCGGTGCAGGTCCGGGTTAGCCGGCCCGACAAGCCGAAGACGTAGGGGTCAACTCAACAGACCGCCCGGCCGATCCCGGGGCTGATAGAATTGCTCCTGTACAATGGCTCGGAGTGAGCGAACAAGAGTCGCGTGGCTGGCGTCAGCGCGGCGGGGAGGAACACTTCAATGGACGAGCGATACCGAAAGATGACGGACTTCTTGGTCGGACTCGGAACCGACAAGGTCGAGCATAGTGGCAGGACGTTTCTCGCCCACTTGATCGGCGTGCACCGTGACCTCGAATCCTGGGGCTGTGGCCACGAGATTTGCCGGGCCGGCATGTTCCATTCCATCTACGGCACCGAGCCGTTTCAGAAGTTCAAGGTCCCACTCGAACAGCGCGGTGAAGTGCGGGAACTGGTCGGCGAACGCGCCGAGCGGCTGGCGTATCTGAACTGCGCGATGACCCGCGCGACATTCGATGAGTCGATCGAGAAGGATGAAGGGCCCTACACGATGGTCGATCGCTTCACCGGCGACACGGTCGAGCTCTCACCACAGGAGTTCGAGGACCTCGCCACCGTTCACCTGTGTGACTGGCTCGAGCAGGTTGAACGCGACCAAGCCTGGGACCGCCGACGCAAGGGTTTCCGACGCCTGGCGGATATGCTTTCCGGAGTGGCCAAGGAATCGTACGAGCGGGTCTTCACCCGCGAACCACAGGCCACGGTGTCGGCCGGATCCGCGTCGTAGCCTGGGGCCGGCAAGTTCACGGCCAGGCTCAGCACTCAGTGCTCCCCGCGCACGAGGTGGGCCACCGCCGGCCGTCAAACGGTCGCTTTGTGAAGGCTGCGCTTGAGCCCGTGGATCTCGCGGCGAATGCGTTTCAGCTCCTTGTGGTCGTGACCTTCGATCGCGCCGTCACGCTTGCCCTTCAACTCGCGGATCTGCGATTTGATCGTAGCCTTGTCGATGCCTTTGACCTCGTGATGCTCGTGAGCTTCAATCCCGAGAGCCGCGCACAAGGCAAGGACAAGCGGCTCCTTGTGCATCTGCGTGTGACCTTGCAGGCCCTCGTGATCGAGGCCTTCCGCGATCGTGCGAAGATCGGCGATCCGCTTGTGCTTGAGTTCTTCGAAGGTATAGCTCATCGCAACTCCCTTACTGGTTAGTGTCCGCCGGCGGGACCTGTCCGACAACCGTGCTGCGGCTCATTATTGGAAATCGGGGCCCAGGCTGTCAAAGCCTGGCGTCGGAAAGTGGTTTCTCAGCCGACAATCTGGAAGAGGGCTTGCGACTCGCCGCTCTCGGCCTCCCGGACCAGACCCCGAACGCTGTAGATCGCGTGAGCCGCGGTTTCGGCTAGGTGCTTGCTGAACGCCCCGTGGTACTGAAAACACAGTGTTTGGCCGCGTTCCAAAGTCAGCTGTAACTCGGTCTTGTTTCCGGTCATGACCGACGTTTCACGCACCGGCGGGTCCTTGGCTTCTGAAACATAGATGGGAAGGTAGGCCTCACCCGCGACAAGGATCTCGGCAACTTGGCGGATGTCGATCGTTGACACGACATCACCCGGGCCCTCGGCAGGCACGACCAACAGTTCGGCCCCGCGAATCAGGAAGTACAGCCGCTGCTTCGGCCCGAGCGGTTTCAAGTTGAGCGACGAGCCGGGCAGTGAGCCGCTAGCGAGGACGCCGCCGTTCAGCAGGTAGTCCGCGCCGTGCCGAGCTTGGAGTTTGCGCTCGTGGTCCGGGTCTTGCGCGCGCGTCACGGCGAGAGCGGTCAACACGACAATGCCACCCACGACACCCAGCCACAGCTCGGCAACAAACCACGCTCCTGCGATGAGGGCTCCGCCGGCCAAGCCCGCTACCACCCGAATGCGGTTCCAATGAGGTCCGCGCCGCAGCCGCCGCATGCGGGGCAGAAGCAAGATTACCCAGAAGAACGAATACAACAGGGCACCCAGCCACTTGGGTGCGCCGAAGGGGCGTAGAGGATCTTTCGCCGGACGCTCGCGCAGAGTTGGATCCGCATGGCGCGGCGGAGAATCGGCGCCGTCGGGCGAAGAGGTTTTCGGGTTGCTCATGAGCCCAACCGGGCTTGGAAGACCTTGACCAGCCTGTCGGTATGCTCTTCTACCATGGCGTCGTCTTCGGCTTCAACCATGATACGCAACAGCGGTTCCGTTCCGGAGTAACGCACCAGCACCCGGCCGGCCGACCCGAGCGCCTTCTCGCTCTGCTCGATGGCCCCTGCCAGGGCGGGGACCTGCTCGAACGGCGGCTTACGAGAGACGCGCACGTTCTCAAGCCTCTGGGGGAACACAGCCAACTGCTTCTTCAACTCGCTCAACGGCCGGCCGGATGCCGACACGATCTCGAGCATCATCCGCGCAGTCAACAGCCCGTCACCCGTCGTCGCATACTCGCTAAAGATAATATGGCCGGACTGCTCGCCGCCCAACGCCACGCCGCTCTCGATCATCTCTTCGAGCACATACTTGTCGCCGACTTGCGTGCGCGCGAGCGAGATGCCTCGATCCGCCAGCGATTTCTCGAGGCCCATGTTCGCCATGACCGTCGTGACGATTCGGTTCCCCGGCAGGTGGTTACGGCGCGACAGGTGCTGTGCCGCCAGCAAGAGAATTACATCTCCATCGGCGATCTCGCCGTTCTCCGCGACGAAAAGCGCACGATCGGCGTCACCGTCGAAAGCGACACCCAAGTCCGCACCCTGCTCGACGACGCGCCTTTGCAGCGCCCGCATGTGCAATGAGCCACAATCGCGATTGATATTGCGCCCGTCCGGATGACTCGACAGGAACTCGGCCGCAACGCCCAGGCGTTCGAAAAAAGCCGGGGCGAGATCGGAGGCCGCACCATTGGCACAGTCGGCCACGATCTTGAGCCCTCGAAAGTTCACATCCGGCGAGCCCACAGCTAACAGATGCTTCAGATACGTCTCCGCAAGGGTGGTCTCGGGTTGAAGGGGCCTGCGACTCGGCCGGGTTGATCCCTCCAGTAGTTCGAAGATCTTCTGCTCGAGTTCGTGCTCTTCCGAATCCGGCAGCTTCCGTCCTGACGGGCTAAAGATCTTGATGCCGTTGTCTTCGAACGAATTATGCGACGCCGAGATCATGATGCCGGCGACGGAATCACCCAGTTCGGTCAGGTAAGCAACCCCCGGCGTGGTGATGACGCCGGCGGACACCGCGCCGACGCCGCCCTGCTCAAGCCCGCCGGCGAGCAATTCCTCCAACTGCGGGCCCGAGGCGCGCGTGTCGCGGCCGATCAACACCTTCGGGCTGCCAGCAAGCTTCCCCAAGTGCCCGGCGAGCGCCCGGCCCACCGCGAAGACGGTCCGGTCGTCGAGGGGATACGCGCCCGCAACGCCGCGGATTCCATCCGTTCCAAAAAGCTGTTTTGCCATATCGAATATCTGTGAAAAAACAGACGAGAGCCCGGTGCCGCCTGCGCTCCTACTCGGTTCAAGGGCGCCTCGGGCTACGGGATCTTCCGCATCTGGACGCTCACGGTCACCTCGGCCCCCTGCTCGCAGCGAACATACGGGTCGGCCACGAACGCCATGGTGCGGAAGCTGCGGCTGCCGACGACACCGCTCAGGTCAATGGCGTCCGTCGAGAGCCGGCCCAGCAGCGCCACGCGGCTCTCGGGGCCCGTTACCAAGAGCCGGGGCGGCTCGACGGAGTAGGACTGCACGGTATAGCCCGGCGCCGTCGTGCCTGAGAAATGGGGAGCGACCATCACCTCGCGAGTCACCCGTTTCTCAAGCACCAGCCGCACCTGCGACGGAACGGCCTTGACTAGGCGAACGCCGCGCGGCAAGGCAAGACGCTCCGCGGTCACGTTGACGGTGTACTCACCGGGACCGTACATGTCAGAGAAATCCACATGTGCCGTCAAGTCGCGGCCCAGGTCATCCAGCCGGTCCTGCGTCCCCGAGACGATCACCGTGAGTCGATCGACTTCATCGGGGTTGATCTCCAGGCCAGGGGGCACGTGGGCGTACTCTACACTAGCTTCCAGAGCCCGCTCAGCCGTCGGTCTTAGCGAGATGAATGCCCACAGAGCGACGGCTCCCGTCAGGGCCACCAACTTCATCCCCATGTCCTGTGCCATCCAGTCGCGAACCTTCCCCATGACTGTGAATTGCTACTGGTCTTGCTCTGCCTAGACGTCGCCCACGCCTGTCGGCTGCACGCCTTCTACCGATCGGACGGTCTCGCCGGCGGGCCGCTCGGCGCCGATGGTCCGGGCGGGGGGCGCCGGGGGTGCCGCAGCCCCACGTGGGGGAAGCACGACGGGCCCGAAGTGCTCGATCAGCCGAACACGCAGACGATCGAGCGTGATGTCCGTCTCGAGATTCCCGCCCACAGCGAGTGAGATGCGTCCGGAGGTCTCGGCCGCCACGATCGCGACACAATCGCCCTCCTCGGTAACGCCGATCGCGGCGCGGTGCCGGGTGCCGAGCGAGCTGTCGAGTTCCGGTTGGGTCGCGAGCGGCAAGAAACAGGAGGCGGCGGCGACCTTGCCGCGGCTGATGATCACCGCCCCGTCGTGCAGCGGCGAGCCGCCCTGAAAAATACTGACCAGCAGGTCAGACGTAAGTCGCCCGTCCAGCGGCACTCCGCTCTGGATGAAAGTCAGCAGTCCGGTCTCACGCTCCAGTACGATCAGCGCCCCGACCTTCTCTTCCGAGAGCTGCGCCACGCCGAAAACAACGTCCTCGTATTCGAGCTTCTCGGCTTCGCTCGGCCTTCCCATGGGCAGGAAAGTGAGGGCCATCTGACGTAGCGCTCGGCGGATTTCGGCTTGGAAGATGACGATCAACGCGATGGCGGCATAGGGTGATGCGGTTCCAATCAGCCACTCGATCGTACCCAAGCCCAGGGCGCCCGACGCGTAGTAAAGCCCGGCAACCAAAGCCACGCCCAACATCACCGGGGCCGCCCGCGTGCCGCGCACCACCCGGATGACCTGGTAGATCAGATACGACAGCACCAGGATCTCGACGAGTGCCCGGAGCACGCCGCTGAGCTGAATGCTGAGGCTACTTTCCGGCAAAGCAAACGACCGTCTCGAATCCAACCTAAGTGTAACGAATCGGCTGAAATGCTCTGCCTCCTGCCGGTGGAGAGCTAAATGTGCAACGCAGATTTAGCGCACTACCCTCCTGCCGATTCTCCGGGTGCCGGTCGAGGTAGCGGGCAGGCGGAGCAGCGCACCGATCTCGCGCAGCCTCACTCAGCGGGTTTGTCGGGGACGAGCAAGCAGATAGACCAGGGCACCCAGGGCCATGCCAGGCAGGATTTCGAAGATTTCCCCACTGAGCGCCAACACATGCCGCCAAACCACAACGCCCGCCAGCCCCGCCAACATCATCGCCATCGCCAGACGCCCCGTGACGGGCAGCCGCAAAGCTCGCACGACCATCAACGGGCCAAGCGCCGCTCCCAACGTCGACCATGACATCACGACGAGCTCAAAGACGTTCTCGCTGGCCACCAGTGCAATACAAAGAACCACTGCGGCGACGACCAGGGTACTGATCTTCGACTTAATGTAGGAATCGCGCCAGCCGGTAAAGATATCTTGCGTCAGAGCGGCCGAGCACGAAAGGACCTGCGAATCCGCCGTCGACATGGTGGCGGAAAACAAACCGGCCAGGACAAGCCCAACGAGCACAGCCGGCAGGTATTCGCTCGCGAGCGTCGGCAGGGCCAACTCCGCGTCGAAAGCGCCTACGTCAGGGATCAAGACACGGCACGCCAACGCCACTCCATAGCACGCTACCGTAAACGCCAAGTACCAGACCAGATAGATATCACGCGCTTTGGCCACGTCGGACCCCGAGCGAATCGACATGGCGCGCACCATGATGTGCGGCTGGCCCACGACGCCAATCCCGGCGCCCATCCACCCCAGCATGTAGAGCAGAAACCCGAAGCGCGGATTGGGCGGAAAGGGGTTGACCAGTTGGGGATCGATCGCTTCCAACTCCGTCCACAGCTTACCCACGCCGCCGATTTCGCCAATGGCGATCACCAGCAACAGCCACATCGCGATGATCATGTTGATCGCTTGCACGACGTCGGTCCAAATCGACGCGCGGATGCCGCCGGCGAAGCAGTAGATCACAACGATGACCGCACCGACGATCGCTCCAACGGCGTACTCCCAGCCGAATAGCACGTGCAGGGCTTTGCTTCCGGCATTGAGCTGCGCGGCGGCATACGTGCCGAGGAAGAGGATCGTGATCACCGCGGCCGTGACTCTCACCATCCTGTCACCGCTCGGCAACTCCGCCGCGAGGAAGGAAGGAATCGTGCGGACGTTCTCTTCCTCGCTCTTTTCGCGCAGGCGCCTGTGAATCCAGAACCACATGAAGTAGTCGCCGAAGATCCAACCAATCATGATCCAGATGGCGGAGAGGCCCATGGTGTAGGTCATGCCGATCAGGCCGATGAACATGAACCCGCTGTTGTTGGTCGAGACCGCCGACAGCGCCATGAACCAGGGTCCGATGCTGCGCGAAGCCAGTAGGTAGTCTTCGGTGGTGGAGGTCTTGCTTCGCGCGGCATAGGCGCCAATGAGAATGAAGAGCGCCAGAAAGCTCAGAAAGCTGAGGATGACGGGGTTGAACATGAGGGTGCCCGGCCAGCGGGAGTCGTCTATTATATCGGGCTATGGCGTAGACTGTTCGGTTTAGTCTTGTCTCATGCAAGATGAGCCTGAACGAGGAGTTTGTTTCTCACACAAGATGAGCCTAAAGGGTCGGGGAGTGGGCATGCTGGGGATTGACCGTCCACGTGCAAAACGCCAGCAAGTTGAACCTGCAACAGATCC
>JAKZVK010000629.1:0-2783 GCA_047516085.1 Bryobacterales bacterium | reverse complement strand
ACCTTGGTGTCGGTTGACCCAGGCCCGGCCGAGGCGATGCCGGGAGTCAAACGGGTGGTGAAACTGGAAGAGGCGGTCGCGGTGGTCGCCGACACCTATTGGCAGGCTCGCAAGGCGCTGGCAACGCTCGACCCGGTCTTCGACGATGCCGGTCATGGTGACGTCTCGACCGCCTCGATCTTTGCGGCATTCGATGAGGCGCTCGGCTCGCCCCCCTCTATGCCGGACGATGCCAACATGGTGCTGACGGCCGATTACCGGGTGCCGTTTCTCGCGCACGCGACGATGGAGCCGATGGTGGCCACGGTGCGGGTGGACGGAGACCGGGCAGACGTCTGGGCCGGTGTGCAGGACCCCCTCAATGCCCGGGCGATGGCCGCCGAAGCGCTCGACATGGATGTCGAGAACGTCCACGTGACGAATCTCCAACTCGGCGGCGGTTTCGGACGGCGGCTCCCATTCAACTTCGATTACGTCCAACTCGCTGCTCGGATAGCAAAGGTAATCTCGCCCACACCGGTGAAGCTGGTGTGGAGCCGCGAGAACGACATCCAGCACGACTACTATCGCCCGGCGATGATGGCGCGGTGCGCCGGGACGCTAGACGAGCGAGGTGCGCCGCTGGCATTGGCCTACAACTACACCAAGGGCTCGAGGCTCGACCCGAATGCGTTCGACCCCGAGGCGGTGTCCCTGCCCTATGCCATACCCGACAAAGACCTCAGCGGCCGCGCGTCGCCCAACCCGATCCGTCCCGGAGCCTGGAGGTCGGTGGCGAACTCGCAGCACGGGTTCTTCAAGGAGTCGTTCATCGACGAGATGGCCCACGCCTCGGGTAAGGATCCGTATCAGTTCCGACGCGGTCTACTAGGCGACGCACCGCGTTTTCGCGCGGCGCTCGAAAAGGTGGCGGAGATGTCCAGTTGGGGCGGTCCGCTCCCCGAAGGAGAGGGTCGAGGAATTGCGATCACCCAGAGCTTCGGGTCGATTGTCGCCCAGGTGGCCCACGTGGCAGTCGCCCCAGACGGCCAACTCCAGGTGCGTCATGTGTTCGCTGTGGCCGATTGCGGCGATGTCGTCAATACCGATACAGCCGCCGCACAGATCGAAGGCGGCATCGTTTTCGGCCTCTCTGCCGCCATGCTGGGCGAGATCACGATCGCCAACGGGCGGGTCGTGGAAACCAACTTCGGGGACCATCAGATGATTCGACTGAAGGATGCTCCACTCATCGACGTCGAGTTCATCCGGTCCGACGCGCATCTCGGTGGGCTGGGTGAGCCCGGGGTTCCACCCGTCGCACCGGCGGTCACGAATGCCATCTTCGCTGCGACCGGCATACGCGTGCGTGAGCTTCCGATCAAGAATCACGATCTGTCGCGTACGGTGAGGCAAGCCAGCAGGTCGTTGCACACACCGGGCTTCAGCCGGAGACCTTGGCCCATCGGGCGGGCAAGAGCACAGAGTCCGTCAAGCCGTCGCCACGGCTCTCTGTCGTGACACCTGGTCCGAGCTCCAGGATGAGATAGACGTCTTCGGTACGCAGGATCAGAACGCCTTTGGCTTGTCCCAAACGAACGCCGGTCAAGGTATCTCTGTAGTCGAACCGCTCCAGCGATGGATGGTAGTTCAGCATCCCGCCGTAGATGCCGCTCTCAGGAAACCAGGAACTGCTGTCCCCCGCGCGTACGGTTAGCGTGATGTCCCGCGGCCTGTCAGTCGCCCTCTCGATCAGAAACCGGTGCTGGAGTGCGTTCAGTCCCGGAGATTGGCGCGTATTCGCTGACGACAGAGGTGCTTCCACTCCGATCGGTACGCCCACAAGAAACGTCGGACTGCTATAGCTCCAGCAAGCGCACTCAGGGATAGCTGCCGGAGTGACAAGCCGCAGGTCCTCCATCGCGCTGACCGCAGCGTTGCGGATGGCGCCGTTCTCAGTTTCGACGGTGGCCATTAAACGTTCCGGGGCTGTTAGTTCGATGCGAAAGACGCCACGTCCGTCGGTGACGCTCTCGGCTGAGTAGAAGTGATCCCAGACCAAGTAGGGTTCCAGGCTCCAGCCGTTGTATCCGACGATAACTCGCGCGCCTGAAACGGCGGCGCCATGTTCATCAACCACGACGCCGGTGATGTGCCGCTGAATCGTCGAGCTACAGCCGGTGATCGCACAGAGCGCCGCCAGGACAACGACGGAGGCGAGAGGGCATATCTCGGGCCGTCCTCTGGCGCGCGTGTCACCAAATTGCAGCAACCTGGTGCCTCGTTATCGTTTTGGGGCGACGTGCGAATGCCACCACAACAAGAGTGGCATGCCGATGATTTCGATGGCCGTCACGGCAACTACGAAAGAGACGCCAAGTGTTGTTGTGGGGAACCCAAACTGAACGAGCGAGGCGACACAGCCGACACCTCCAAGAAAGACGATAGCCAGCGAGCCCCTGAGCAGCCACGAATACTTGTTGAGGTCTGACAGGCAGACACACAGCAGCACGCCAAAACCGAACCAGATGGCACCGTAAAAGCGTATTTGTCTATTGAGGAGCGGGTCGCGGAACCCCTCGGGTGAAAGCTGTGCTCCGATGAGACCTTGAGCTTGCAACCCCAGTCCAAGATTAAGAGCCCCCGTGAGAAGTGGAATAAGGGCGAGGAGATAGAGGGTTATCTTTAAAGCGCCCCCGGTTTTCTTGGACACGGATTAAGGGAGAATCCAATGTCCAAGGAGGTGGGGGAAATGGTTCGGTCGAGGGACGTGGTACAGGCAGAGGGATCGGCGCGGACGGAGG
>JAKZVK010000628.1:0-10278 GCA_047516085.1 Bryobacterales bacterium | reverse complement strand
GCCGGAGGCGCTGCAGCGGCTGATGGAGTACAACTGGCCCGGCAATGTGCGTCAACTGGAAAACGCAATCGAGAAAGCCATCGCGCTGAGCGGGGACCGCAAGCTCCTCTATCCGAGTGATTTCCCGCTGCCGTCGTCGCCGATCGCGACCCCCTCGCCGCTGGTGCCGGAATTGAGACTCCCGGCCGACGGACTGGACTTCGACTCCGTTGTGACCCAGTTCGAGCTGGGCTTGCTGCATCAAGCCTTGCAGCGCTGTCGTGGTAACAAGAAGCGCGCCGCGGAACTGCTGCGGATCAAGCGAACGACCTTCGCGGCGAAGCTGCGTAGTCTGCAAGCCGCTCGGGCGGGGCAATGACGGTCGCCCGATCGAGACTCTACGTAGGAGACGACCCCAATGCTAGGACCACAAACGCTGCTGCTTGCCCGCTACATGGATCTGCTGTCGGTGCGGCAAAAGGTGACGGGCACGAACATCGCCAACGCCGATACCCCGGGCTACAAGACACGCGACATCCACTTTGAGATGGAACTGGCGCGCGCGCTGCAGGGCGTGGACGCGGGTCCGCCCGGCCCACTGGAAGTGCACCGGGTTGGCGGCCTCGCGGTGAAGAATGACGGTAACGACGTGAGCGTAGACCGCGAGATGGAGCGCCTGTCGGAAACCGTCATTCGGTATGGACTGGCCTCGATGTTGGTGCGGGGGAATGTTGACGCAGTCCGCAACGCGATTCTAGAGGGACGTGGCGGTTAGGGAGCGTGGCTATGAGTTTGTTTTCGACATTGAACGTAAGCAGTTCCGGATTGTCGGTGCAGCGAACGCGCGTTGAGCTTTTGGCGCAGAACATCGCCAACGCGCAAACGACGCGAACGCCCGAAGGCGGTCCGTATCGGCGCAAGCACGCCGTGTTCGAGTCGGAGCCTCAACTGGCTTCGGCTTTCAGCACGATGCTGGCGGGATTTCATGCTCGGCTGGGACCTTCGGCGAGCCCGGCCACGACAGGAGTGAAGGTAGCGCAAGTGGTGCAGGACGACTCTCCACCGGAGCGGCGCTATCTACCCAGCCACCCCGATGCCGGTCCCGACGGCTACGTGGAGTTTCCGCCGTTCAACCCAGTGGAAGACATGGTTGACCTGGGGGCCGGGGTGCGAGCCTATCAAGCCAATCTGGCGGTGATCGCCGCCGTCAAAGAGATGATCAACCGCACGATCGACATCAGCCGTTAGTGTGGCGTGTGCTGCCGCGGGGCGCCGGCCCGTCTGATGCCGGGTGCACTTCCAAGGAGGGGTAATCATGAATGCAGTGGGCCTGGGCGGAATCAAGCCGTCCATTGCCATCGAGCCACCGGCGCCCGCGTCACCGGAGAAGGAGCAGGGCTCTTTTGGAGACCTTCTTTCCGATGCGATGGGACGTCTCAACCAGTTGCAGAGCGAGGCGGATGGGGAGTTGCGCAAGCTGCTAGCGGGCGAGCCCGTCGAACTGCATCGGGTGCTGTTGGCGAGCGAGAAGGCGGGACTTGCGTCGCAGTTGATGATGAGCATTCGCAACAAGGCCGTCGACGCTTACCAGGAGGTGATGCGGATGCAGGTGTGAATTCCGGCAGGCTTTCTCGCCCGACGGACGGCGGCAAGACGGAGGCAGGCAGAAGGATGACGCGACGCTCTGGTTCACTCTCTGAATCATCGAGCCTTCCGCCGCACGCGGACAAGTACGCACACGCGGTCGGTGCGAGGCGGACAGGTGTGCGCGTTGCGCAATGGATCGACATGACGCGGGAACGAACTAAAACAGCGATACGCCAGAGAGCGCGGCGCTGATGGGGTGGATTGTTGCCATCCTGGCTCAGTTCAGGGACCGTCTTGTCGAGTTCGTGAAGGGGCTAAGCCCTCGCCAGCGAATCGTGCTTGTCGCGTCGACGGTGCTGATCTTTGCCGGTATCTGGTCGTTTCGTTCGTACATGGCCCAGAAGGCCTACCGACCGTTGTATACCGATCTGAGCGCTGAGGAAGCGGGCACCACGGTTACGCGTCTCAAGGAACTGGAGATCCCCTACAAGCTGGTGGCGCGGGGCACCACCATCATGGTGCCCGAACAACACTTGAACCACGCCCGCCTGCAGCTTGCCACCGAGAAGCTGCCTCGAAGCGGCCGTCAGGGGTTTGAGCTCTTTGACCAATCGAGCTTCGGCGCAACCGAGTTTGCCGAGCAGGTGAACTTTCGACGTGCGCTGGAGGGAGAGTTAGAGCGGACGATCCGATCGCTTGACGAAGTGGACCGGGCGCGGGTCCACATCAGTTTACCCAAGCGCTCCGTTTTTCTCGACTACGAACAGGTTGCCAAGGCGTCGGTCGTACTGCAACTGAAGCGTTCGGAAGAACTGCCTAAAGAAAAGGTCGATGCGATCACTCATTTGATTGCCAGCGCGGTCGAAGGCCTCGATTCCAGCAAGGTGGTCGTCGTCGACACGCGCGGACGAATCCTGGCCAAGCCGCGGCCGGCCGGACAAGAGTTCAGCGGCGAGCAGTTGGAGTACCAGCAGCGTATCGAGTCGCAGGTAGAGAAGAAGATCCTGGCGACTCTCGAGCCGTATATCGGTTTTGACCGCAGCCGGGCTAACGTCAGGGCCGATGTCGACTGGAACGGTGGAGAGCAGACCGAGGAGATCTACGATCCGAACACCGTGGTCATGTCGACCCAGCGCTCCGAAGAGAACTCACAGCCCTTGCAGCAGAGCGGAGTGCCGGGGACGGCATCGAACCTGCCGCGGCAGCCGGCCACGCCGCAAGTAGGAGCCACGGGGCATTCGCGCACGCTGGAAACGACGAACTACAAGACCAGCCGCACGGTCACGAATATGAAAATCGAGCGCGGGGAGCTCAAGCGGCTATCCGTGGCCGTACTGGTCGACCAAGTGATTGAGTGGGACGAGGCGACCCGGAAGCTGGTGCGGAGGCCTCGGCAGGAAGAAGAGATGGCTACCTTGCGCGAGCTGGTGGTTGCGGCGGCGGGAATCGATGAGCAGCGGGGCGACACTCTGACGATCGAGAACTTGCCGTTCACGATCTTCGAGCCGGCTGTCGAGCCGCCTCCCGAGCCCGAGGAAGAGCCGAGCGTGGTTTGGCTCGATTGGATCAAAGACAACCGATATAACTTAGTAGCCGGCGGAGTCGTGACCCTGGTCTTGGCGGCTGCGTTCCTGTGGTGGAACCGCCGTCGTTCGAAGAGGAAAGCCCTCCGCGCCAAAAAGGAGGCCGAGCTGAGAGCTGAGCAAGCCCATAGGGAATTGGAAGCCGCCGAAGAGGCGAAGAGCTTGAAAGAAGCCGAAGAAGCCAAGTTACTACAGGGCCTGAGGAATACGACGCTGGGTACAAGTCGGGCACAGGTACTAAAGAAACACTTAGAGGAGACGGCAGCGAACGACCCCGATGCCTTTGTTCAACTGCTTCGCTCGTGGATCCATGAGGATGACGAATAGCTCGACGGGTTGTGAGGGGCGGGAGGTAGCAGAAGCCCACCTATTGAGGCTCAAAAATTATGGTGACCTTGGAAGACGGGCACGGCATGCCGTGCCCCTACGCGTGACTATGGGTCCCATCCGAATCATTCGCGAGAGTCAGTAGGAAGTTACCGAGACCGCCATGGCAATTAGCAATGCGGAAAATGAAAATATAATCCTTTCCGGCATGCGGAAGGCGGCGATTGCTATCGTCGCGCTCGGTGACGATGTCGCGACGGAGGTCTTTCGCCTGCTGACGGATGAGGAGGTGCAGCGGGTCAGTCGCGAGATCTCAAAGCTCGGAACGGTGACACCGGATCAAGCCGAGAAAACGCTTCAGGACTTTCACGAGCTTTCGATGGCGCACGAGTACTTGGTGGCGGGCGGCATCGACTACGCGAAAAGGGTGCTCAACGGCGCTTTCGGGAAGGATCGCGCTCGGAATATCATCGACCGACTCGTCAAGTCATTGGGCGACGAGCTTTCAACGTTCGAGCCGCTGCAGAAGGCCGATCCGCAGCAGGTGGCGAAGTTCATTCAGAGTGAGCACCCACAGACCATCGCGTTGGTGCTCTCGCACCTCAATAGCAGCTCAGCGGCGGGGATGCTCATGGCGCTGCCGCCGGAGGTGCGTTCGGATGTTGCAGGCCGAATGGCGACGCTCGACCAGATCTCACCCGAGATTGTCGGCCGCATCGCAACGATTCTCGAGCAGAAGCTGAAGTCGCTGGGCCAGTTCAGCCGCGAGTCTTACGGAGGCGTGCCGGCAGTCGCGGAGATGTTCAACCGGCTGGAGTCCAACGCGGGGCAAGAACTACTGCAGGAGGTCGAAGAAAGAGACGCGGCGCTGGGCGAGGCCATTCGCAACTTGATGTTTGTGTTTGAGGACCTGCTGCTCATCGATACGATTGGCATGCGCGAGATCCTTTCACGAGTCGACAAGAAGACGCTGACGATCGCCTTGAAGGGAACCAGCGAGAAGCTGCGCGACCATTTCTTCAGCAATATGTCGGAGCGTGGCTCCGCGATGCTGCAAGAAGATATGGAGGCGCTTGGGCCGATTAAGATTCGAGACGTCGAGACGTCACAACAGCAGATCATCGGTGTTGTCCGAACTCTGGAGGCCGAGGGCGTGCTAAGTCTGAAAGGCGCTGTCGGTGAGCAGTACGTTGTCTAGGATCTTCAAGCCGCAGGAAGGAGCAGAGGAGTTCGAGCCGATGGTTCTTGCCGCGGAAGGAACAGCTCCTGAACCCGGCGTCCGGGCTTTCGAGTTTCGAAGGGTCGGTCCCGATTCGGCATCGGGTGATGGACAGGTGCTGCGAGCTTCCGATGGCGACACGGCCGGTTCAGCGGCGGCACGCGGGAAAAACCAGACGGCAGGGCACGGCTCGCCGGAACAAGATGCCTCGGCAGGCGAGCCGTCGGAACCGAAGGTTGACTTGGATGAAGTGCGCAAGGAGGCTTTCCAGGCGGGGTTTGCGGAAGGCGAGCAGGCTGCGGAGCAACACGCCGAGGGACGTTGGAGGGAAGCGATTGACAGCCTGGGATGCACCGTCGGCGAACTGGTCGCCATGAAGCACCGGTTGCGCACAGAAGCGGAGCGCGAGGTCGTCAACCTTGCTTTCGCCGTCGCCCGCCGGGTGATTCATCGAGAACTGACGGTCGACTCAACCACGGTCCTCGCCATTGTTCGGACCTGCCTGGATGAGCTTCAAGGCGCGGAGGTTCATCGCCTGCAGGTGAGCGCGGCGGACCTCGATGCTGTGCGCGAGTATTTTGAGAACAACCGAGCCGAGAACCTCGAGATTGTGGCCGCCGAAGAGGTTGGCCGGGGAGGGGCGATCATCGAGACGACGCGGGGACGGATTGACGCCCGCATCGAGACCCAGATGCAGGAGATCGAGCGTGGACTCAGCGACGGCTAACCACGAGGCCGGTCTGATTGACGTGCTTCGGTCCCACGCCGCGCGTGTGGAGTCGCTGGATCCGATTCGCTGCAGCGGGGTTGTCTCGGACGTGGTGGGTCTTCTCATCGAATCGGACGGCCCGCCGGCATCGCTGGGTGACATCTGCGAGATCGAGATTACGGCAACCAACCGCATCCGCACGCAAGTAGTCGGCTTCCGGGCGAACCGGGTCCTATCGATGCCCCTCGACGAGGTGGATGGCCTGCAACCCGGCTTGCCTATCATTGCCCGCCACGAACAAGCGCGGGCGCCGGCCGGTGACACACTGCTGGGACGAGTGATCGACGGTCTCGGAAATCCAATCGATGCCGGCGGGCCATTACGCCCGTCGGAGTTCCGCGAGTTGTACCAGGACGCGCCCGGGCCGATGGAACGCGAGCCGATCGCCGTCCCGCTGAGTACGGGAATACGGGTGATCGACGGCCTGCTGCCGTGTGGCCGAGGGCAACGCGTAGGCATCTTTGGCGGTTCGGGAGTAGGGAAGAGCACTCTGCTCGGTGCGATGGCGCGCAGCAGTTCCGCTGATGTGAACGTGATCGCGATGATCGGGGAGCGCAACCGGGAAGTCAGAGCCTTTCTCGAAGAAACACTCGGCGCCGAAGGGATGCGGAAGTCAGTCATTGTGGCGGCGACGTCCGACCGGCCGGCCCCGGTTCGTGTGCGCTCGGCATTTCTGGCGACCGCGATTGCGGAAGCGTTTCGGGATGAAGGCAAGGACGTGTTGCTGATCATGGACTCGATCACGCGCTTCGCGATGGCCCAGCGCGAAATCGGCCTCGCCGCCGGTGAGCCGCCCAGCCAGAAGGGGTACACTCCCTCCGTGTTTCAGATGCTTCCTAAGATCTTCGAGCGCGCGGGGAACTTCGGCAAAGGGTCGATCACGGGCTTCTACACGGTACTGGTGGAGGGAGATGATCTCAACGACCCAATCGCCGACGCTTGCCGGGCGATTCTCGACGGACACATCATTCTTTCCCGTGATCTGGCCGCTGCCAACCACTATCCAGCCATCGACGTTCTATCGAGTGTGAGCCGATTGGCGCCGAAGTTGGCGGACTCCGAACACCTCTCCAATGCGGCCCGCCTGCGCGAGTCGCTCGCGGCCTATCAGGCCACCGAAGACCTCATCAATCTGGGCGCTTATACCGCCGGATCCAACCCGAAGGTCGATGCGGCGATCCAGCAGCGTGGCAATGTCGTGGCCTTTCTACGTCAGGACATGGCGGCGTACCAGCCGATGGACCAGACCGTGGCGGATCTGCAGTCCCTGGCCCAGAACCTATGAAGCGGTTTTCCTTTCCTCTTGAAAGGGTGATTTCTTTCCGCCGAAGGCAGCTTGATCTAGCGGAGTCGGACCTAAAGCGGACCTTGCAGCAGGAATCTCTTCTGACCAGTCACGCCGCGGCGGTGGAGCAGGAGGCGTTGGCCTGCCGTGGAGCCGCCACCGGCCATGAAGAGACCGACGGCGCGGCTCTGCGGCTGATTGGCGAGTACGTCGTGGCGCTCGATGAGAGGCGTGCATTGACCTTGGAGGCGAAGCGCAAACTTGAGGAGCAGCGTCGTCAGCAGATGGCTCGTCTGGTTGAGATGCGGCGCGACGTCAAGCTCCTCGAAAAGCTGAGGGAGAAGCGATTGCGGATATACCAGCGGGATCTTGATCGTCAGATTGAGGCGGAGACCGCGGAACTGCATCTCGCGAAGTGGGGGCAGGGAGGGAGGTAACTTTGCCGGCCCTCGCCAGGCCTTCGTCCATGCGCACGTTGGGTAACAATGGAGTGGGAAATTCATGGCCCCCACTGATTCGATCCTTAGTAAGGGTTCGCAGCCGGATGCCTCCAGGCTCGACGATGCCGGACTTGTGCTGGCACGAGACGGCGTGGTTCTCGTCAGGCAGGCTCTGCCTGAGAAAGCTGCTGCGGAGCTGAGACAACAGGCCGACGCTTGCTACGAGCGGATCGAGGCGGTCACGTCCGGGGGCGGATCGGGGCGAATCGACTCGGTGCTCGGTTCGAGGTGCCGCTATCTACCGGCGAGTTCGTCGGTCAGCCTGGAAGCTCTGGGCCCAGATGTTGTGCCTGACGTGGTGGCCAAGTTGACCCGGTCGCCCTTGGTCGCCGAGTTGGTGAACGTTCGTTTGGGAGGGCAGATGTCGTGTGATCTCGACCAGTGCTGGCTACGGCGCCAATACGCACCATCGAGGCGCCCTGCTGGTCATAGCGCTCATTCCTGGCACCAGGATGGTGCGCTCGGCTTCGATTTCAATGCGACGGGCTCGGGCGATAAAGGCCTGACTCGGGAAGCTCTGCTTCAGATGCTCACGGTGTGGGTTGCGCTGACCGCTTGTGGCGAAGATGCTCCGGGTTTGGAGTTGACGCCGGTCCATCCAGCGCGGCTGCTCAAGGTGAAGGAACTGCAGGAGTTCACCTTGCGGCGTTCGTCTGGCCAATCGGATCCATGGTCCCCTGTCATGAAACCCGGCGATGCGCTTGTCATCGAAAGTAGTACGCTGCACCGCACGTACGTGAGATCCCAGATGATGAAAGATCGAACCAGCATCGAAGTGCGACTGTTCCCTGCGAGGAACACTCCCCCTCGGCTTTCGTGGGACCGCTTCATTCTGTAGGTACCCATGCTCACGCTCGGTTGGATCGCACCCGCCTCGTCAGTTCGTGAAGCTGCGAGTTCCCCCTTCGCGTTGATGTTGCGGGCCTGCTCGGCTTACGATGATGGCTGGCGGCGCCGACGTATGCCTTCGCCCCATATCTTGACGTGCGGTTATTGGCAGGTTATCGTCTGGTTGCGAAGACTATTCGCCGCGGTGCTGGCAGCGGTCCTTGCCGGAACCCCTGGCCCCCTGCTGAGCCAAGCCGTTCCTGCGACCCCAAGCGCACAAGGCGTGGGCCGTGAGGTCTACGAAGCGTACGAGGACCTCAGCAAGCGCCTCACCGCAAAACAGCAATACGAGTTGGCTCGGCTCGTGCTGTCGGAGTTGGATGCCTCCCAGCGTGGGCTCGACCCGGGAGCGCAGAAGATCAATCCGTCGGATGGACTTACGTACGTTTGGGTGCCGGCGGGAACCTTCATGATGGGCTGCGTACCCACTGACACGGAATGCGAGGAACGTGAGCGGCCCCGGCATGCGGTCACGATCAGCCGAGGGTTCTGGATGGGCAGGGTGGAGGTGACGGTCGAGTCGTTCGAGCGATTTGTTCACTCCACCGACAACATCGTGCCCCCAGCGCCGGAGTGGGACCCGGACTGGCAGAACAAGGATCATCCCATCGTGAATGTCACCTGGGAGGAGGCCGCCGCCTACTGCGCGTGGGCCGCGGGCAGGCTTCCGAGCGAAGCGTAGTGGGAGTACGCAGCGAGGGGTGGCGAGGAGGGATTGAAGTATCCGTGGGGGAATCGGCTCGTCGATCAGCATGCGAACTTTCAGGATGGCAAGTGGACCTACAGCCGTGAGTCCGGCCGACTCATCAGGAGAACCCGCCGGCCCGAGCCGGGCGCGGAGCGAAGCCAAACGATGAAAGTGGCCAGTTTTCCGCCGAATGGGTTCAAGCTGTACGACATGGTTGGCAACGCTTGGGAGTGGACTGCCGATTTTTACGGCGAGGACTACTATCAGGATTCCCCGATGCTCGATCCGCCTGGGCCCGCCGGCGGGCCGGATCGGGTTGGGCGTGGGGGATCGTGGTTCTATAGTCCGCGTTTCCTCAAGCTCTCTTCGCGCGGCCGTTTCGGACAGACATACTGGAGCGACAACCTAGGTTTTCGGTGCGCTCGCGACATCATTCCATAAACCGCCGGAAGGGTACGCTCCCGGCGCCTATAATGGCAACAGTGGCGGAGTGCAGTTGTTGGTCTCCTCGCGCCGGCAAGTTCGCCTCGTTTCGCTCGTCCCGCAATGAAACCTTCCCACTCTACTGTACCGGCAGAGGCGCAAGCCTGGCTGGTTCTGCTGAGCGGACACAAGGCCGGCGCGCGGTACCCGCTGCGTGGCGCGGTCACGCGGTTGGGGCGCGCTGCGAAGAACGACGTGGTCATCGATGGCGAAGACGCGTCGGTGGTTTCTTCGAGTCACCTTGAAATCCGCAAGCAAGGGCACCGTTTCCGGCTGTTCGACCTGGGCAGCACAAACGGCACCTACGTTCAAGACCGGCGGGTGTCGGAGGCGGCTCTCGACCATGACATGGTGATCCGCCTGGGCGCGGAAGGGCCACGCTTCGCCTTCGAAGTCGAGGAGGCGCGTGCGCCTCAAATCGAGAAGACTCTGGTCATGGCGGCTCCCGCGGACGTGCCCAAGGAGGTTGGCGACGCCAAGGCCGGCGTGGGCATCAGCGGGCAGGACGAGCAGTTGCTTTCGCATGCCGTCAGCAAGGCGCGACGGGCTCGGCGGATGGGTCAATCCGATCAGACCGTCATCATCATGCGAGAGGTGCTAGGCAAGGCCATCGACCGATCGGGGAAGAAGTTCAAGCTTGTGATTGGTTCGCTGGTGGTGATCCTCTTCGCTCTGACTGGATACGGCTACTGGACGATCGAGGAGATCAAGCTCGAGAAGAGCAGTATCGATCAGCAGATTCAGGTCATCGAGGAAAAGCTGGCCGCGGGCGGACAGGATGCCGACGAGATCGAAGGTCTGCTGGACGAGCTGGAGGCCCAGCAGCGCAGGGCGCGCGCGCTGCAAAATGGCTTGCTCTATCGCTGGGGCGTCTGGGGTGAGGAGCAGATCTTCGTCCAGCGTGAGATCCGCGCGTTACTGAAGGATTTTGGGGCGGAGGTCTATAGCATCCCGCCGGAGTTTGTGGAAC
>JAKZVK010000627.1:0-3200 GCA_047516085.1 Bryobacterales bacterium | reverse complement strand
CGCACACGCCGTCTCCGACACGAACCACGCGTCGAATTCAGTCAGGGTGCGCGGGTAGTCGACCCCGCCTTCGGGATGGGATGCCGGGTTCGCCATCCCAACATATTGACATCACGAGAGCGAAGTGGATACCCTATTTGTTGATTACCGCTAACAGCATTGACGAATTGTCCGCCGGCGCGGGGGTGTCGGCAACAGAAAAACTAAATTGGTGAGAAAGACCGCCGTAATGGGGACGAAGCAAGACGAACCGCTCGGTGCCGGGCAGAAAAAGCTGGTTCAAGACAGCTATGCCATGGTCGCGCCGATAGCGGAAACAGCGGCGGAGCTGTTTTATAACAAGCTCTTCGAGTTCGACCCGTCGCTCAAGGCTTTATTCAAGACCGACATCAAGGATCAAGGCCGCAAGCTGATGGCCACGCTTACGCTTGCGGTCAAGGGTTTGGACAACTTGGACGATGGTCCAGGCGTTGGGTCGGCATCACGCCGGCTACGACGTACAGCCCGCGCATTACGGCACGGTGGCCCAGGCGCTGCTCTGGACTTTGGAGCAGGGCCTGAAGGACGACTTCACCCCCGAGGTGAAGGAGGCCTGGACCACTGTCTACACATTGCTTGCTGACACCATGATCGCGGCGGCCGAGCAAGCCGATTCACCAGAGAATTCACAGCCAGATCAGAAATTGGAGAACACCGTGAGCACCAAAACCAAATCGAAAAGCGACAACGAAAATGACCAGCTAATTGCAACCTTGAACGCGATCGGCGCCAGCCAAGCGATGATCGAGTTCGAGTTGGACGGCACGATCATTACCGCCAATCCCAACTTCTGTGCCGCGCTGGGCTATGAGTTGTCCGAGATTCAAGGCCAGCATCACAGCATTTTGCCGACGAAGAATTCAAGAAGAGCGCCGAATACGCGCAGTTCTGGGAGAATTTGCGCGCCGGCAAGTTCCAGGCCGGTGAGTTCATGCGGATCACCAAGGACGGCTCGGAGATCTGGATCCAGGCGGCCTACAACCCGGTGCTCGACGCCGCCGGCAAGCCTTTCAAGGTGGTCAAGAACGCCGTCGACATTACCGCCACGAAGAAAGAGCAGCTGAAGGCAGCGGCCGAGACGGCCGGTCTGGTCGCCACCCTCGACGGTATCGGCGCCAGCCAGGCGATGATCGAGTTCGAGATGGACGGCACGATCATTACCGCCAATCCCAACTTTTGTGCCGCGCTGGGTTATGAGCTCTCCGAGATTCAGGGCCAGCACCACAGCATTTTCGCCGATGAGAAATACAAGGAGAGCGCCGAATACGCTCAGTTCTGGGATGATCTGCGCGCCGGCAAGTTCCAGGCCGGTGAGTTCATGCGGATTACCAAGAGCGGCGACGAAATTTGGATTCAGGCCGCTTACAACCCGGTGCTCGACGATAACGGCAAGCCTTTCAAGGTGGTCAAGAACGCCGTCGACATCACCGCCGCGAAGACCGAGCAACTCGAGGCCGCGGCCAAGACCGATGGTCTGGTAGCGACTCTCGACGGTATCGGCGCCAGCCAAGCGATGATCGAGTTCGAGATGGACGGCACGATCATCACCGCCAACGAGAACTTCTGCGGCGCGCTGGGCTATGAGCTGTCCGAGATCCAGGGCAAGCATCACAGCATTTTCGCCGAAGAGGAGTTCGGGAAGAGCGCCGAATACGCCCAGTTCTGGACCGATTTGCGCGCCGGCAAGTTCCAGGCCGGTGAGTTCATGCGCATCCACAAGGACGGCTCGGAGATCTGGATTCAGGCGGCCTACAACCCGGTGCTCGACGCCGATGGCAAGCCCTACAAAGTGGTCAAGAACGCGGTCGACATCACCGCCGCGAAGAAGGAGCAACTCGAGACGGCGGCCGAGACCGAGCGTTTGGTCGCGACACTCGCCGGCATCGGTGGTTCGCAGGCGATGATCGAGTTCGAGATGGATGGCACGATCATCACCGCCAACGAGAACTTCCTGGTGACCCTGGGGTACGGGCTGTCCGAGATCCAGGGCCAGCACCACAGCATTTTCGCCGAGGAAGCCTACAAGAAGAGCCCGCAGTACGCTCAATTCTGGGATGAATTGAGGGACGGCCAGTTCCAGGCCGGTGAGTTCCTGCGGATCGACAAGTCGGGCAACGAAGTGTGGATTCAGGCGGCTTACAACCCCATTATCGACAACAATGGCAAGCCGTACAAAGTGGTCAAGAACGCCGTCAATATCACCGAGAAGAAGCAAGCGGCAATCAAGTTGGCCGACGATTTCGAGGCCAACGTCGTCGGTGTGGTCGAGGCGGTGAAAGCCTCGGCGACCGAGCTGCAGGCGTCGTCGGAATCGATGGCCGCGACGGCCGAACAAACCCAATCGCAGGCCACGGCGGTCGCCACCGCTTCCGAGCAGGCGACAGCCAACGTCCAGACGGTGGCCACCGCGGCCGAGGAAATGTCCAAGTCGATCGAGGAAATCGGCCGTCAGGTCGAGCAGTCTTCGACGATCGCCGATCGTGCCGTGGAGGAAGCGAACAATACCAACACCACGGTCGAGGGCCTGGCCGAGGCGGCGCAGAAGATCGGCGAGGTGGTCGAGCTGATTAGCGACATCGCCAGCCAGACCAATCTGCTCGCCCTCAACGCCACCATCGAGGCGGCGCGCGCGGGCGATGCCGGCCGGGGCTTCGCGGTCGTTGCCTCCGAGGTTAAATCGCTCGCCAAGCAGACCGCCAAGGCGACCGAGGACATCGCGGCTCAGATCAACGGCATGCAAACCGCGACCGAAGGCACGGTCGAGACGATCAAGGGCATCTCCAATACCATCGGCGAGATCAGCGAAATCGCCTCCGCCATCGCATCGGCGGTCGAGGAGCAGGGGGCTGCGACTCAGGAGATTTTCCGCAACGTTCAGGAGGCCGCGACCGGCACCCAGGATGTGACCAACAACATCACCACCGTCAACGAGGCGGCTCAGGAAAGCGGCAAGTCCGCCGCGGAGGTCCTGAACGCTTCAGGTGAGTTGGCCACCCAGGGCGAAGTGCTCGGTGTCGAGGTTGACCTGCGCCCCAAGGCCCCCGCATTCATAAGGAGAGTCCTGTTTCTGCATAGCGCATTGTTGATGGGTTGGCACGCGCGCCGTGCGTGGAGCCCTCAAGTCGCTCAAGCGCGCGGCGCGCATTTGCGGGCGTGTCTCC
>JAKZVK010000626.1:0-10719 GCA_047516085.1 Bryobacterales bacterium | reverse complement strand
CGACATCAGGCGCGAGAAGGAGACCCCGGCCTTCCGGGAATTCGCGGTCGAGTATCTCCGGCGCTGCGAACCGCACTGGAAGCCCTCGGGACGCGAGACCGTGCGCATCTACCTCAAGGCCCGCATCCTGCCCGCCTTCGGCAGGATATGCCGCTCGACCGCATCAGCCCCGAGGACGTGGCCGCGTGGTTCGACGCGGCGAGCAGGGACAAGCCCGGCGCGGCCAACCGCGCCTTCGAGATTCTGCGCGCGATGTTGTTCCGGGCCGAGGAATGGGGATTGCGCGAGCGCGACACCAACCCCTGCCTCGGCATCAGGAAGAACCCGAGACGCAACGTCGCCCGGTTCCTCGACACCGACGAACTGGCCCGGCTCGGGCGCGGGCTCGACGCCCGCGAGGAACAATGGCCCGAGGCCGTCGCCGCCATCCGGCTGCTGGCGCTCACCGGGTGCCGCCGGAGCGAGGTTCTCAATCTGCGTTGGCGAGACATCGGCGACGACGCGCTCAATCTGGCGGACTCCAAGACCGGCCCGCGTGCGGTGCCGCTCGGCAAGGCCGCGCGGGCAATCATCGACGCGCCGCCCGGAAACCGAAAACCGGACGTGTTCCTGTTTCCGGGATACGCGGAAGGGCGCGGGGAATACAGCCTCGTCACCTGTTGGCGCGCGGTCTGCGAAGACGCGAGACTCGACAGGCTGCGCCTGCATCACCTTCGGCACACCGCCGCCAGCCAGGCCGTCATGGCGGGCGAGAACCTGCCGCTGGTCGGCAAGCTGCTCGGCCATCGTCGGCACCGCACCACGGCGGGCTACGCCCACCTTGCCGATGCGCATCTGGTCGAGACGGCGGAGAAGGTTGGAGCCGTTATCAACGAGGCTATGGATTCCGAATGGAATATTCTCCAATCGTCGCCCGCAAAGCGTGCATAAACTCGTTGACAACATTCCAGTGATTAATGAGAGAAAAATCTATTGATCTATCTATCGGAACATTAGCTAAAGACCACTTTCGCAAGATTCCGGTACCGTGTGCCTCAGCCGTCCTAATTGCATCCGTCATTACTATCAGATCACCCATTATTTTCAAAAACGGATCTGGAAAATCAACAATGAAATTGAGCTTGTCAATTTCTCTAGCCGCTTCCCTTTGCTCCGAATGGATAAGCCACGTTCTAACGACATTTGTTAGGCACTTTCGGAAATGCAACGAGATTTCTGGCCAATCTTCAGCATTATTGACAAAGTATTTTTTTCTGCTCTTTGCTCGGACAAATTTCTCATATTTTGACCATTCATATAGCAGAAATAGAATCCCCATGTATTTATCCCAAAATGCACGAACTCTAAAAGACAAGGCCGATAAAGCATTCAAAATTTCCATCTTTCCAGAAAACAACTCGAAATCTTGAAGTACCGATCCTGACTCAGTCTTTCCTGCTGAATGCAACTGATTATGTGTGCCACCTGCCAAGTGGACGTCCTTCATCATGAACAAATAAGTCAACTCAAGGTCGATATATGCATTCAGCAGTTTACCGTTGATACGATTATCTTCACAGTGTGTTCGAGAGTACATATAGATATTGCGAATATGGTCACAAATGTTGTACCCAGAAAAAATCGAATCTCCGTACCGGCTAATGTATGTTGCAAAGTTAGACGCTTCTTGAAGAGAAGTAATCTGGAATGGTTCTGGATCTTGAAACGCACCCTCTTTGGTCATGAGCGTATTGTCCTGGCGGTTGGTTTGCTTCTTTTCCTACGTACCGCAGTTTTCTTCATTCTTGCTCCTAGCGGCGTGTACATCTTCTCATACAGCATGAACAGATGCTCGACACGCTCGCGCTCGGAGCTGAAGCCAGTGCGCCGGTAAAGCCGGTCCACCGCGCGGTCGAGCGCCTGATGCGCCCTGCGCAGGTTTGGCGGCATCAGGTCGGGATCGTAGAGATCGGCGAGCGTGGCGTTCGGAAGAGCGGCGCGAGCATCGAGCACTGCCTGATCCAGCGGTTCCAGCTTGAACAGGTCCGCGCCCGTGGGCGTGATCGGGAAGGTGTTGTAGACGAGGCCGATGGAATAGCGGTAGTCGCTCTTGAGCCGTCCCCCGAAATGCCGCAGCCACGCCATGTGCATCGTCGAGGTCAGCAGTGCGAAGTCCGCGAGGGCCGCGTTCTGGAGCACGAAGACCAGATCGCTCGGGATGGTCGGCGGCTCCAGCCAGCCGATGGGCACATATTCCCGTCGTTCCGAACTCACCTTCGGGAACACAAGGAACGGCGCGGAGGGGATGACCTCGACATTATATCGCGTCGGATAATCGGAAATTGCCGACGTGCTCTTGCGCTTGCTCTTGGCCCGAAAACGGCGGACCGCCGCCATGCGCTTCCGCACACGAGGAAGAATCTTCAACGTCGTCGGCGATGCCTCCTGCAACGCCAGAATCCAGCGCTCTCCGCCTTGCAGGTATTCGCGAGCACCAACATAGGGGCGAAGAAATCGCGCGGCCTCCGGCTCGATTTCCAACAGTTCGGCGCGTTCCTCAGTGTTGAAGATGTACTCGCCGTCATCGATAGGCTGGCTTCCGCTGATCAGCCTGCCCATGCCGTTAATCGGTGCGCTTTCTTCCCGCACCACCAGATGCGGGTCGGACAGCCCGCCAGCATCGAACAGGTAGGGCGACAGCGCGGCGTGGCGGCTTTCCTCCGGTTCGCCGTTGATATCGGGATAGCTGAACAGGCGCTTCTCCGGTCGCGCGGCCTCGCGCCGGTTGAGACCGAGAATGACGACATGCACGTGCGCCTTGCCGCGCGCGTCCGATCCCCACGCGAACGTGCGGTGCGCGAACGCGATCTCCAGCTTGCAGCGCTCTAACAGGACCGGCCAGAGTTGCGCGACCTGCTCGCCCTGCGTGATCGAATTCGTCGCGACGAAGCCGATCCGGGCATCGCTGCCCTTCACGTACTCTCCCGCCTTGATGAACCACGCGGCGACGTAATCGAGCGTGCCGCCGCTCTTGCCGAGCGCCGCGATGCCCCGAACCTGTGCGCGCTGGTCCCCCGTCTGGAACTTCGCCCCCACGAAGGGCGGGTTGCCGAAGACGAACGAGCAATCGCCGGGCCGCAGCAATTCGGACCAGTCGGCTTCCAGCGCGTCGCCATGGACGATGTGCGGCGACTTCTCAAGCGGGATTCGGGCATAGGTCAGGCCGAACTCAAGGCTCAGCCGGTTGTTCATGATGTGGTCCATCATCCACAGCGCGGTCTCCGCGATGCGGGCCGGGAACTCGCCAAGCTCGATCCCGTAGAACTGGTCCACGTCCACCCGCGACAGGTCCGATGCCAAAGCGTCCATCTGCCTGCCGTCCTGCGACTTCGGGTGTATTCCTTTCAATGCTTCGATTTCAAGCTCCCGAAGTTCCCGGTAGGCGATGATGAGGAAGTTGCCGCAGCCGCAGGCCGGGTCGAAGAACGTCATCCGCCCGAGCTTCTGCTGAAATCTCCGAAGCTCCGCAACACGGCGGCGATCCTTGCGCGCCTTTAGCCGCTCGAATTCGGCGCGCAGGTCGTCCATGAACAGCGGCTCGATCACCTTGAGGATATTCTTCTCGGTCGTGTAGTGCGCTCCCTGCGCCCGGCGTTCCACCGGATCCATCACCGACTGGAACAGCGCACCGAAGATAGCGGGCGAGAGTTTCGACCAGTCGAAGCGGCAGGCGTCCAGCAGCGCCCCACGCATCGCCGCGTCGAACGAGAACGTCCGCAGGTGCCCCTTGAAGAGGTCGCCGTTGACATAGGGAAACCGCGCCAGGTCCTCATCGAGGGTTGCGGGGCGTTGGTTCTCCGGCGTGTCGAGCACCTCGAACAGTTGCGCGAGCCACGGCCCAAGATCGGCTCCATCCTCGCCGGTGCGCGTCTCGATGAAGTCGAGGAAGATGTCGCGCGGCTCGAAGACGCCGGTGTCGTCGGCGAACATGCAGAAAACGGCCCGCACGAGGAACCGCTCCAGATCGTGCCCCCGGTGCCCCGCGTCCGCGAGCGCGTCGTGCAGCCGACCGACCAGTTCGGCGGCTTCGATGTTCGCCGGGTCCTGATCGCGGAAGGTCCGGCGCTGCACGCCGAGGATGAAGCCGAACGCCTCGACATGGGCGTGCAGGTCCGCCAACGCGAAGGAGACGACCTCACGCTCGTCCAGATCGTGAAGCTCGAAGGTCTGGAAGTCGCTGACCAGGATGTAGCGCGGGCGGTCGCGCTCGGGCAACGCGTCGAAATACTCCCCGGCCTGTTCGTAGGCCGCTTTCAGGTCGCGCCCGGCGCTCTTCTGTTCGACGAGCAGCACGCCCGGCCAGAACAGGTCGATGTAACCATGGCGGTTGTCCAGCTTCGCGACATGCGCTTCGTAGCGCGCGACGCTCCGCCGCCGCACCCCGAACACGTCAAAGAAGGCGTTGTAGAAGCTCTGCGTCTCGCCCTTCTCGTAGGCCGCATCCCGCCACTCATCGGCGAACGCGGCGGCACGAGCGCGAACCTCGTTCCACGACAGGCGCATGGCCTATATGGCTTCCTGATCGAAGTAGTCTTCGTCGATCCGCTTGATCTCGTGATGGATTCGCGTTCGCACGCCGACGCCATTCTGAACCATGAGGCGCGCTAGCTCTTCGCCGTCGATCAGGACGATGCGCTTCGGGCTCCGCGCCACGTAATCCCTCGCGGCGCGCGTGAAGCCGGCCGTGGTGACGAACACGCCCTTGGTCGCGCCCGCAGCGTCGATCGCGCCCGCAAAGTTGCGCAGGTCGCCTTCGCCCACGGTGTTGCCGTCAGCGTACTTCTTCGCCTGCACGTAGACCTCGTCCAGACCGAGCGCGTCTTCCCGAATCGTGCCGTCGATTCCGCCATCGCCCGAACGTCCGGTCACACGACCCATCGCAGCGTTACCGCCGCCATAGCCCATCGCGATCAGCAAATCGACGACCACCCGTTCAAGAAGCGCCGGTGCGGCGTTGCGAACCCGGTCCAGTATCTCGGCTTCCAGCATCGTGCGCAGTTCCCCGGCGGCACGGTCCAATGCCTCCTCGGGCGTCTCTCCGGATTCATCGTCTCGCCGTCCTGGCTGCTCGATATGCGGCGATTGCCGGTGTTTCCGGTTCTTCCACTCGACATAGGCCGGATACTCAAGCAGCAGCTTCAGGTCGACCCGGGACGGGTCCCGCGACAGCAGTCGTTCGCCTTCAGGCGTTATCCGATAGACGGCACGGTGGACCCTTTCCACCAGACCAGCGTATAGAAAGTGAGTGATGCTCCAACTTACCCGGTCCTTCAACCTGGTCGTGTGGCCGCCCCGAGTCCTTTCCAACAGGTCATCGGGCGTCAGCCCTTCCGCGGCGGCGACCCGCGCGCACACCTCTGCGACCGGCGTCGCGCTCCCGTCTGTCAGCGCCCTGAGAACGGGAAGCATGAGCGACTGAAAGTCAGGAACAGCCATCGGCAGCTGCTCCCCTACGCCGCCGACTGCCGAGGTGTCACGCGTTCGTTGATCTCGCGACCCGCCTCGATCTCCGCTTGGCGAAGTTCCCAGGTCTTTTGCAGGTTCAGCCAGAGTTGCGGCGTCGTCCCGAAATACCGCGCCAACCGCAGCGCCGTGTCCGCGCTCACGCCCCGCTGGCCGTTCAGGATCATCGTCACCCGGTTCACCGGCACGCCCAGCGCCTTCGACAGCGCATTGGCCGACAGCCCGAGCTCGTCGAGTTCGTCGCGCAGGACTTCGCCCGGATGCACGGGCCTCATGCCGTTCTTCGTGTTCATGTCCCACTCCCTCAGTGATAATCCACGATCTCCACGTCCCACGGCCCGTCGTCGGTCCAACGGAAGCAGATGCGCCATTGCCCGTTGATCCGAATGCTGTGCTGACCGGCGCGGTCGCCCCGCAGAGTTTCCAGCCGGTTGCTGGGCAACGCGGCGAGGTCACGGAGCGTCTCCGCGCTGTCCAACAGGGTCAGTCGGCGCGCCGCCTGATTGGCAAAACCGTGAAACGCCGCGACACGCAGCCCCTCGAAGAAGCGTCGTGTCTCCCGATCCTTGAGGCTTCGAATCATGCATGCCGACTGTAACCTCTATTACGGCCTCCGTAAATGCAACTCGCCGGCCGACCGTAGGGCGTGACCCTGGCCAGTGTCGCTGCCGGTTCGCCCGATGCGCTGCGGCAATGACCCGCCCGCGCGGCCCCACCGCGTTCCGGCGCGCCGCGCATGCGCGTGACGCTCGCCCTGACGCTATCGGCCTGCATCGCGTCAGGGCCGGCGACCGGCATGCTGTCCGGGAACGTGCGCACCGATCCCCGCGGTGGCGAGGTAACGAGTGCGGAGACTACTGCTGCGCGGTGGTAACGTGTGAGCCCGCACCGCCGCCGACGTTGCGGGCCGACCGCATGACCCTGCCGGTGCGCGAGTCTTCGCGCATTGATTTGTTACCTCCCGCTTCCTATAGTGCCGCTTGGAAGTTAGTGCCGCTTGGAAGTCGCGTGGCGGTTCGGGAACTGTTTCCTCAGGTGCGCGGCGGGCGCTGCCGCTCAAGCGCCGCTCGGGCTAAATGCCGGTTGCACAACGGTTTTCATCGCCCGAGCATTTGAGCGGTCAGGAAGCGGGATAGGGACGCCCTTCGGCGGTTGGTTCTCACACCCGACGCATCGTTGATGCTGGCTGCGCCATGGCTGTCCTTGCCTGCGATACGCTGCGTTTCGTTACGTTCATGCGTATCCCTGCGCGCTCCTGGCGTGCCGGAAAGAGTCGCCACCGATCGGTGGCGGGGAGCACCCGCGTCACACGGAAAAAACACCCGCGATTCCAACGCCTTGCAATCTTGAGCACCGATCGGTGCTTCAACGAGATGCACCGCCGTCTATGGTGTCTCCTGCGCGCCACCGATCGGTGGCACGGGCGGTGGCGCCACAGGACGACAGGGCCCCGTCACCAACCCCGTGATGCGGCGTTGACGCGAGCCCGAAAGCCGCAGATTGATGGTCCGAACCGTTCGGGTTTGGTGCAGAATTCGTCGCGAAATCGATCCCGTTCGTGCCGCGAATCAAGACGGAGGCGACAAGAAGCGATGGCCGATACAGCGGAAAAGACGATCAACAAGCACATCCGGGTCCTTCCCGAGCAGTGGGAACGGATCGAGCAGGCTGCACAGGGAACCGCTCTCACCGCGAACCAGCTCGTCATCGAGCTCGCGATCAAAGCCCTCGATCGGCGCGAATGGCCCAGGACCGAAGCGGAAATCCGCGTCGCCAGGGCCTCGCTGTTCGCCGCTCAGGCCATCGCCCGTGACCTCATTGCCGCCGGACGCGAAAACGAGGTCGCGGAAATTCGCGACTTCATCTCGACCATCGTGCCGGACGTCGATGCGGAACCTCACCTCAACGAGCAGTCCGCCAGGCCGACGGTACTCACCGAATGACCGAGGACGCCCAGCAGGAGCCGCACGATGGAGAGGTTCCGCAAGATAATCGCACAGTGACCACGGATGACTTCGCGGCTGTGGACTGTGAAGCACCCATACGCGACAGCACCAAGGTCGACTGCAGAAGTCTCGGCTTCCTGTACCAAAGTGCATCCCCCGTCGGAGAAGGGGACGCGCATGACGAGGCCGCGCTTCGCGTCTACCGCCTTCTCGCGTCCGTCGCCCTCATGCATTTCAAGCCCGAGGACAGAGCGGAACCCTACGGCCCACATTACGTGGTCGGTGACCGGAGAGGTATCATTCCAGGCGACCTGCGGGGCGACCAATCGGATGTCTTCGCCCAGATCGCGGCAGACATCCAGAACCCTGGCCTCAAGGCACGCCTCTCCGACATTGCTTGGCACAACAACCGGCGGCTGCCTGCCATGGCAGGTCAGGCGATCGACGCTTACTGCGATGCCGTGCAGGCTGTTCTCGACGGCAGGGCAGAGTTCTTTCACCACAACAAGACAGCCAGCAGCCGCGACGGCAGCAAGATGCTGCGACGCGCTTGTCAAATCGCCAACGCCACGGGATGGAAAGACCCCCAGGCGTCACGCCTGAGGGCATTGATTGGTGCCGTCATCCAGGATGCCTTCGGGCGTAACGACCATCGCGGCTTCCTGAATGTCGGCGAGATCAGCTTGCAATTCGGCGGCGGGGACCCCGCCAGCATTGCAGCAAATGCCGAAACCTTCACCGCAACCGACGACCCGGATCCGCATACGTCCCGTGAACTCTGGGAACTTGCGGCACTTGCCCACCGTCAATCGGGGAACGACGAGGAGCGTGACCGGTGTCTGGTTTCCGCCGCCGAGTGTCATGTCAGGCTTGCCGAAGCCGACGGTGCACAGGGCATGGTGGCGTCCAGCCATTTCATGGATGCCATCGAAGCCCTCCGACGCCTTCCCGGTACACGCGAACGACGACAGGAACTCAAAACCAGGCTCAGAGAGGCGCAAGCCTCGATTCGCGACGAAATGGGCGTGATATCGACGCCGGTCGACTTGACCGCGCTCGTTACCGAGACACGCCGGCGCGTCGGCGGCCTCGGCCTGGCACAGGCACTGGCGGAATTTGCGACCTTGTCGGAGTCTCCGGATCCGAACCAGTTGCGCGACGAGACACTCAAGCTCGCCGAGGAAAATCCCCTCTTCGGCGTCATGCCCGTCTCGATGGTCGACGAAGAAGGGAAGGTGGTCGCGAAATCCTCCGGACTGGCAGGCGATGAAGACGAATCAGATATGGCCCTGCATCATCTGATCGCGCGCCTCGAAAGCCTGCGCAGGCAAAGTGACGTAGAGGGGATGATTGAACCGGCGAGGCGGCTGATACATCGCGAACACCCGCTCGATCACAGCGATTTCCGCCTCCTGGCCGAAATGAGCCCGTTCGTCCCCTGCGACCGCGGAGCGCTCTTCGCCTTGGGTTTCACGCGGTTCTTCGGCGGCGACTTCGTCTCCGCGCTGCACATCCTCGTCCCACAGCTGGAGAACTCCCTTCGTTACTTCCTGAAGCAGGCCGGAGTCGAGCCCTCCGCCATCCATAGCGACATGACACAGGAAAACCGGACTTTGTCCGTCATCCTCTCCAGAGACCGCGACTCTCTCGAAGCAATCATCGAACCCGCCATCGTGTACGAGATCGAGAATCTCTTTGATTTCCAGGGCGGCCCCACGATCAGGCATCAAGTGGCGCACGGACTGATGTCCGGAAACGATTGCTACGGTACTGACGCCATCTATGCGTGCTGGTTCATGTTCCGTCTTTGTTGTCTGCCATTGTTTCCGCACTGGGAAGAAGTCGCCAAGCGCCTGGACCAGCTCTAGCCGGCTGCCGAACCGTTGGTGGATTGCGCCAAGGGAACAATCGAGCGTCGCGAATGGCCCAAGTCGGCCGCCTGCACCCGCTTCGCACAGACCCCGCTTTTCGCGACGCGGGCCAGCGCCCGCGACCTCATCGCAGCCGGGCGCGACCGGAGCCTGCCGGATCCTTGCGAATTCCGCTCGACCCTCGTGCCCGGTCCCAGTCCGACCTGGTCGCCCGCGTTCCATCCGGCACCAAGCCCCGCCGTTCCAGCGACAGCCGTTCCCGGGAACCAGCCTGCCTTCAGGAACCGTTCCTTACTGCGCGTTGAATTAGTGTTCCACAACGCGCTTACCGTTGCCTGGCGCATCCATCGTTTCGAGAACCGACAGCTACTACGGGAACGGTCTCTTCCAGCTTGTTTGACTGCCGTTACTCATCGGTGAACATTCGGGCGGCCTCGCTTCCCGCCCCGGCGCTCGGGACGGCCATCCCGGCTTGGCACTAAACATTGCTCCCGCGTCTAATCTTCGCCGACTTACCCCACCAGTCATTTCGATCGTGCACGCAGTCTCTCGCGAGCCCGAGCATTGCTGCCGCCGTATCCGTGCAAGGCCCCCCAATTCCATTTCAGAACACAAAACCCCCGACAAGAACTACGCAAGATCGAACACCTCCATATCGAATTCCGGGTCATCCTGTTGTGACTGTATCGCTGCAACGACCGATTTCTCGCCCTGGACGACAGATCTCACAAGTTCCTTCAGGTGTTTCGTCGTTTCGGCATGTGCCCCGATATATCCGGACCGAACGAGATCGAGAAACGCAGTCTGGCGAAGATATCGCCCGGCAAGACTATCAAAACTAATCCGAAACCCTCCTCGTGGCCCTCGGCTCTCAGGATCCGCGCGCAGTCGCTCGAAATGGTCGATAGGCATGGTGATTCCCGCATTCTTCAAGGCAGCGTCTCGTTTTACGAACCTCAAATAGAATACCTGCGAATTCAGTCTGTACTCGTATGCGCCCGGAGTGACCTCTCCCTGAAATCTCCTCATCCTTTCGATCTCCGATTCCAGCTGGTCATCCGGTCTGTATATCCAGTCTTCGCCGTCCTCTCTCCTGCTCGGCTCAAGCATCTTGTATTGCAGCATCACGATATTCTGGCGCGTTGCGTTCAGATAGATCAGGTCGACACCGAATACATGCTCCAGCGGTCTGCGGTTTGCGGTGTACACTTCCAGCCTCTCCGAACCCCTGGTAAAGACGGCTCGTCCTGTCAGGTCGCTTCCGGCCAGATCATATCCTTGGACGTGGCGGGCATCGTGCTCGACCACCGCATCCTCGATGACACTCACCCTCGCCAGCGTGAGTTCACCAGCCCAAATCGCGCTTCGGCGTCATCGCCATCGTCGGAAAACACCAGGCA
>JAKZVK010000625.1:0-6258 GCA_047516085.1 Bryobacterales bacterium | reverse complement strand
GAAACGCGCGTCGGTAATCACGGCGACCTGCTTGCCGAAGGGCAGATACTTGAGTGCGGAGGTGATCTGGTAGATCTCCTCCATGCCCGAGCCCATGGGCCCCAGGCAGATCAAGACCATCACGTCACCGGCCTGGATTTGCCCTGACCGGATCGCTTCGATGGCATCGGCCTCGCGCAGGAAGACGCGTGCCGGGCCAGTCTTGCGATAGACGCCGTCGGCGTCGACGACGCTCGGGTCGATCGCCGTGCTCTTGACGACCGAGCCTTCCGGCGCGAGATTGCCCTGGCAGAACGTGATGGTGCTGGTCAGGCCCTCGGCGCGGGCTTTCTCGGCGTCCATGATGACGTCGTCGGGTTCCACTCCGTCTCTGGACCGCAACTGCTCCCGGAAGTTCCGGCGCCGCTCGCAGCCTTCCCACCAGTCAAGCACGGCGTCGAGGGGCTCGCCGGTGGCGGTGAGCACCGATGTTTCGAGCAAACCCAAGCGCCTGAGGTGCAGCATTACTTCCGGTACGCCACCCGCCAGAAACACGCGCACGGTCGGATGCATACGCGGGCCGTTGGGTAGCACGTCGACCAGTCGCGGCACGCGGCGGTTCACCTCGGCCCACTCCTCTACGGTGGGGCGCGGCAGACCCGCGGCGAAAGCCACGGCAGGGAGGTGAAGCAGCAAGTTGGTCGAGCCGCCAAACGCGGCATGCACGGCCATGGCATTGCGCACGGAGGCGTCGGTGAGGACATCCTTCGTCGTGGTGCCGCCGGCTTCCAGGTGCTGCACGGCGCGGGCAGAGCGGCGCGCGGCGTCCTTCCACACTGCCTGGCCCGACGGCGCGAGCGCGGAGTGGGGCAGCGACAGGCCAAGCGCCTCGCTGACGACCTGGGCGGTGGCGGCCGTCCCCAAAAACTGGCAGCCACCGCCGGGCGAGCCGCAGGCGCGGCAGCCGAGCTCCGACGCCTCCGCCAACGTGAGCTTGCCGTGCGAAAAGCGGGCACCGATGGTTTGAACCGCCCCGGCGTCTTCGCCGTCCGAAGCCGGTAGCGTGACACCGCCGGGAATCAGCACGGTCGGAAGATCGTGCATCGACGCAAGGGCGATCATCATCGCCGGCAAACCTTTGTCGCAGGTGGCCACGCCGAGTACGCCTCGGCGCGTTGGCAGCGATCGGATCAGCCTGCGCAGCACTTGAGCCGCGTCGTTGCGGTAGGGCAGGCTGTCCATCATGCCCGGCGTACCCTGGGTACGGCCGTCGCAGGGGTCGCTGCAGAAGCCGGCGAACGGGATCGCGCCCGCCGCCTTCAACTCATGGGCCGCCTCTTCCATCAATAAGCCCACTTCAAAGTGGCCGGTGTGGTAGCCAAGAGCGATCGGGCTCCCGTCGGGGGCGCGGATGCCGCCCTGGGTGCTGAGGATCAGGAATTCCTTGCCGCCCAGCGTGGCCGGGTCCCAACCCATGCCGGCGTCCTGGGTCCAGCCAAAGATATCGCCGCTGGGACGCCGCCGCAGCATCTCGGCCGTAAGCGGAAGGCTCCCTGCAGGGCCCGGCGCACGGGTCTTGATGTCGTAGACCGATGGATCACCGGAGTCGAGAATCTCGCTGACCATGCCTACGAGTATGACGGAAGGGTTCAGCCTGAGCCGAAGCGCCCGGTACGAGATAATAGAACTCAACCGTGGCGGTTCAGAACCTTTCCCATTACGAGATCCTCGAACAGATCGCCGAAGGCGGGATGGGCGTGGTGTACAAGGCGCGCGACATCAAGCTCGATCGCTTGGTCGCGCTGAAGTTGTTGTCGCCCACGCTGTCGGCGTCCACCGAAGAAGTAGAGCTCCTGTTCAAGGAGGCGCGGGCACTCTCACGCCTGAATCATCCCAACGTCGCCACGATCTACGAGGTCGAAGACGGCACCGACAAGCCCTTCATGGCGCTTGAATACCTTCCCGGCGGGACGCTGCGCGGGAAGATTCGCAAGAGCCGGAAGGGTGGGGGACTCAGCCCCCGGACCGTCATCGACTTCGCCCGCCAGATCGGCCGTGGGCTGGCGCATGCGCACCGGCACGGCATCATCCACCGCGACGTGAAGACCGACAACGCGCTGCTGACAGCCGAGGGCGATGTGAAGATCACGGACTTCGGCGTGGCGCTGGTCGCGGGGAACAAACCGTCTCAGCCGGGAGAAGGAACAACGGGGACCGCCGCCTACATGTCGCCGGAGCAAGCGCAGGGACTTGCGATTGACCATCGCTCCGACATCTTCTCCTTCGGCGTCGTGCTGTTTGAGCTAGCCATGGGCGAGGTGCCCTACGCCGGCCAGCCCGCCGAAGCGATGCTCTACGACATCGTCAACACGCCGCCGCCACCGATCCGCCCATACCGGGACGATCTGCCCGAGAGTTTCGAGCGACTTGTGCGCAAGTTGCTCGCCAAGAATCCCGCGCAGCGCTACGCAACGATGGACGACATACTGGCCGGCCTCGAGCACGTCCGGGGCGAGCTGAGCATCGAGACGACGCGGGTCCACTCGGTTCGGCCGCCCGACCCCACGATCGCTGTGCTGCCGTTCGTCGACATGAGCCCGGAGCGGGACCAGGAGTACTTCTGCGACGGTATCACCGAAGAGATCATCAACGCGCTGACATCGATCAAAGGGCTGAAGGTCGTCTCGCGCACATCTTCGTTCCAGTTCAAGGGCGAGGCGTACGACGTACGCAAGGTGGGCGAGCAACTCGGCGTGCAGACGATTCTAGAAGGGAGCGTTCGTAAGCTGGGCAATCGCTTTCGGATTACCGCGCAACACGTCAGCGTCGCCGACGGCTACCACCTGTGGTCACGCCGCTTCGACCGCGAGATGGAAGATGTCTTCGCGGTCCAGGATGAGATCTCGCAGGCGATCGTGGAAAACCTGCGGCTCAAGCTGGTCGGCGGTGAAAAGCAGACTATCGTCAAAAAGCGAACCACCGATGTTGAGGCGTACAACCAATATCTGCGGGGACGCTACCATCTGAATCGGCGCGGCTATGACGACATTCTGAAGGCGATCGAGTGTTTCGAGCAGTCCAATTGCGCCGACTGCGACTTCGCGTACCCGCTGGCGGGGCTGAGCGAGGCGTATCTGCTGCTCGCCTACGGCCAGTATCCCGGCCGTGACCGGGAGGGCGCGAGAGAGAAAGCCAAACAGGCGGCGCTCCAAGCCGTGGGTATGGATGAGGAGTCGTGCGACGCGCACACGGCCCTGGCACTGGTGTACTACCGCATCGATAGGAACTGGACGGGCGCCGAGAAGGAGTTCCGCCGGGCGATTGAGCTGAATGACGGGTACGCCACCGCGCATCATCAGTTCGCGATGTTTCTAGCGGCCATGACTCGCTATGAGGAAGCTGAGGCCGAGATCCGGCGGGCTTATGAGCTTGACCCGTTGGCCCCGATCATCAGCACGGCCGTGGGCCGGATCCTGCATTTCTGCCGACGCTACGACGAGGCGATCGAGCAGTTCCAGCGCACGATCGAATTGCATCCGCAGTTCTCCGGCGTCTATTTCGACCTGGGAGTGAGCTACGGCCAGAAGGGTCTCAACCAGGAGGGGCTGGCGGCGTTCGAGAAACTGGGCGAGTATGGGGGAGACGAATTCACCGTACTAATCGCGCTTGCGACGTCCCATGTCAAGCTCGGGGATCCCGAGAAGGCACAGTCTTATCTCGATGAACTCGACCGGCATGCCGAGAACCGCCCCTTGCCGCCGTCGGCCCGGGCGATCCTCGAAATCATGCGGGGGAATCTCGATCTTGCGATGGATTATATGGAGCAAGCCTTCGAGCAAGACGCTTCGGCGCTGGCCTACTTGCAGTGTGAACCGCTGTTTGATCCGCTCCGCACACATCCGCGGTATGCGGCGCTAATCAAAAAAATCGGTTTTCCGCAAGGCCCGGCCGCGCGGGGACAGACTTCGGCGTGAGCCACCTTCGGGCCACCAAACCCCATGGACGATGATCAGGGCGGAACGAGGCGCGGCCTTGCTGGCCCGCTCCGAGATCTGGTTCTGGGGGCTCTGGTCCCGGGGGCTCTCGGATTGGTGATGCTGTGGCAGGTCACCGCGACGTACCCCGAGTTCAACGCCACCTACGACGAGCCCTATCACATCGCCGCCGGAGTCGAGGCATACCAGCATGGGCGATTCACCGCCGGTGCCGAGCAACCTCCGCTAGCGCGCTGGGTCATCGGTTGGTTGCCGCACCAGCAAGGTGTCGAACACCGCACCGTCACGCATCGCGCCGCTAGCCCGCGCAAGCAGCTTCTGTATCTAAGCCGCTCGCTGCTCGAAGAGCAAGGGGACTACTGGACCACGCTGACGCTGGCACGCACGGGGGTGTTGGTGTTCATACCGGTATTGATCTTTTCCGTGTACCGCTGGAGCGTGGAATTGTACGGAGTGCACGCCGCGTGGGCAGCCTGTGGACTGGTTGCTTTCTCGCCGAACCTGCTCGCCCACGCCGGGCTGGCGACAGCCGACTTTGCCGTTGCCGCGCTGTTGACGGCGGCAGCGTACGCGGCATGGCGCTGGTCCCAAGCCCCAAGTGCTCGCCGGGCCGCGGTCGCCGGATGCTTCGCCGGGTTTGCTGTCGGTTCCAAGTACTCGGCGTTGGGCTATCTGCCGGTCTTGCTGGCAGGCTTCTTCCTGTTGTCTTGGTGGAACGGCCGGGCCACGGCGAATCGCGGAGGGCCTGCGGCCGTTCGAGCCACCGCGGGCCAGTGCCGACCTTCCCAATGCCTACTCTTCTGCGCGTTTGGATTCGTGGCTCTGTGGGCCTGTTTTGGATTTGAAGCGCGCTCGCTACGTGACCCCAGCCGCCGCCCGTACGTCACGGTGGACCGCGTCGCTGAACCCGGGTCGGCGTTGAGCCGAATGCTGCATTGGGCAGTGGAAGAAGTTCCGGTCCCATTGCAAGACACCGCCACCGGCGTCTCGTGGATCATCGACCACGCCCGGCAAGGGCACGAGGCCTTCCTGCTGGGCGAAGTCGGCACGCGGGGATGGTGGCACTATTTCCCGGTGGTGCTCGCGGTGAAAACCCCCTTGCCTTTTCTTTTGCTGATTGTGGGTTCCGGCATGCTTCTGCTCTGGCGGAACGACAGCGCGCTTGGTTCTCTAGGCCCTTGGGTCGCGGCGGCGGGAGTCTTGCTCGTGTCGATGACCAGCTCGATCAACGTCGGGGTGCGGCATATCCTTCCGATGTATCCTCTGCTGGCAATCTCGGCCGCGAGCTGTTTTCGCCCCGGTGGGCGGCGTCGACGCCCTCGACTGACCATGGCCCTCGGGCTTCTGCTGCTCGGATGGCATGCCGGCGAGTCGTGGGCCGCGAGCCCGGACTATCTCTCTTACTTCAACTCTTTCGCACGAGGCAGCGAACATGAAGTCTTGGGGGATAGCAATCTCGACTGGGGGCAGGATCTACACCGCTTGGCCCGGTACGTCGAGCGCCACGAAATCGACAAGCTGCATTTGAACTACTTCGGCGTGACCTCGCCGGTTGCCGTCGGCCTGGGCCATGCCGAGCCGTTTGGCCCGCAAGATCGACCCCGTGGCTGGGTGGCGATTAGCGCCACTCACCAGCAGGGAATCTACCAGCCGAGGCCGGCCTGGCTGGAGGGCCGCGAGCCCCGCGCCAAAATCGGTCAGTCGATCTCGCTGTTTTACGTGGACTAAAACACAGCGTCATAAGTAATTGCGCATAGTAGAGCGACTGTGCTCTCATGGAGACATGCGAGCGCTCACTATTGCCGATGCGGCGACGATCATTCTCGGATTGCAGGATGAGATCCGACGGTCCGAGGAATCCCGCTATGACCATCGACTCCACGGTGTGTTGTTGGTGGCTCAGGGGATGACCTGCCCGCAAGTCGCCGAACTGTTGGGGGATGCTCCGCGGTCGGTCGAGTATTGGGTGCGCCGGTTCGAACACAGTGGCTTGGCCGGCTTGCGGGAAGGAGAGCGATCCGGCCGGCCGCGGCGCCTCAACGAGAAGCAAGTGGGTGAAATCAACGCCGTTCTGCGCCAGAGGCCGCGCGAGGTGGGGCTGGGCGGGACCCTGTGGGATGGTAAGACCCTGGCGGCCTGGATCGCCCAGCGCTATGGGGTTGAGTTAGGAGTGCGGCAATGCCAGCGTCTGTTCCGGCAGTTGGGCTTTCGGCTACGGAAGCCGCGTCCCCGCGTGGCGCAGGCCGATGCGGCACGGCAGAAGGCGCATAAAAAAAACTCCAGG
>JAKZVK010000624.1:0-2870 GCA_047516085.1 Bryobacterales bacterium | reverse complement strand
TCGTCGACAAGCCAGCGCGCCAGTAGAAGCCGGGGTGGATCGTCACCCGTGGGCAAGGCAGGCAGGAACGTCGGGGTTGCCGATTTGACAGGGATGCCCGGGCGGCGCCAGTCGCCGCGAATGGCGACATGGGTTGTGACTGGCTCGGGATAGGGCGTCAGCGCGTAGGCGCGCGTCAGAAAAGGGACCGGCTTCTTGATCTCCCCGAGCTTGCGCTGTAGTTCCTTGAAGGCTTCTACCGCGCAGTCGTCCTTGGCAAGCTCGGGGCCGTAGCGGCGCACGAAGTAGTCGGTAACGATGTCCTTCTGATACTGCGTGCGCCTTTCGATGGGCGTCTTCAAGCGCCGGTCGGCAATGTCGAGTGTGGCGCGCATCGCCGTGATCTGGAAGTCCCAGTCGGTGTTCTCGCCGGGATGGTCCATGGCATGGCGGATCTTCTCTTCCCACTTCGCCTGCAAGGGAGCGATCTCGAACTCATCGAGCAAGGCCTCGCGCTGCTTTCGATAGGCGGGCAGCGCGCGCAGGTACGGTCCCATCTCGCCCGGGAGCGGCGCGGCGATCTCGGCCTCGTCGGCGCTATTGAAGAACGAGAAGAGCTGATAGTATTCCTGCTGGCTGAGCGGGTCGTATTTGTGATCGTGGCATTGCGCGCAGCCTACGGTGAGGCCGAGCCAGACCGTGCCCACCGTGTTAGTGCGGTCGATGACTTCCTCGAAGCGCGCCTCGGCGCGTTTCACGCCGGCCTCGCGGTTCTTGAGCGCGTTGCGGTGAAAGCCCGTTGCGACGCGTTGCTCGACGGAGGCGTCGGGCAACAGATCTCCTGCGATCTGCGCGATGGTGAATTCGTCGAACGGCATGTCGCTGTTAAGCGCATCGATGACCCAATGACGCCAGCGCCAGGCGTAGGGGCGGTCGAGGTCTTTTTCGTAGCCGTCGCTGTCGGCGTAGCGCGCGAGATCGAGCCAGTGGCGCGCCCACTTCTCGCCATAGTGCGGCGAGTTGAGTAGGCGGTCGACCAGCCGCTCGTAGGCCGCGGGCGTGTCGTCTTCGAGGAAGGTTGTGACGTCGTCGGGCGTCGGGGGGAGGCCGGTGAGGTCAAAGCTGACGCGGCGAAAGAGCGTGATCTTGTCAGCGGCGGAGGAGGGTTCGATTCCCTCGGCTTCGAGCTTGGAGAGAACGAAAGCGTCGATGGGGTTACGCACCCAAGCGGTGTTGCTGACTTGCGGTTCCGCGGGGCGCTTGATGGGTTGAAACGACCAGAGCGACTTGGCTTTCGATGGATCCGCTTTCTCGGTAACAGCCGTGCCGGCCTCGGGCCACCGCGCCCCCTGGTCGATCCACGCACGCAGGGTTGCGATCTCGCGCGTCGAAAGAGCCGGCCCGGCAGGCGGCATCTTGAAGCCGTCTTTGTCGCTTGCCACCCGGTGGATCAGCACACTGCGGGCGCTGTCGCCCGGCAGGACGGCTTTGCCTGAGTGCCCGCCTTTGAGAACATCGGCCCGGCGGTCGAGCCGCAACCCATTCATCTGTTGCGACGGCCCGTGGCAGAGGTAGCAGTTCTTATGGAGGATCGGCTCGACGTCGCGCTCGTAGGCGACTGGCTCGGTCAGAGCGGGAGGCAGTTCGGCGGCCTCGGCGGCTCCAAGATCTCCACTGCCGGCGAGAACCAGGGTAATGCCTGCGAGGATCAGATAGCGGTTCATCGTCGGTGGTTAGCTGGACACGCGGAACTCATCGCCCTCCATTATAGGGCCGCAAGGCTGGTATGACGGGAGGGTCGTGGATTCGGTGGACCGCGCTTGGGCAGGGCGCCGATACCGCGGGCTTGATAGCGATTCGTGGCGCGGGCACGGCATGCCGTGCCCCTACTTGACCGCACGGAGAATAGCGGGTCGCAAGAAACTTTTCCCGCCACAGAATTAATTCGCCTCGTGCTGCGTATAGCCAATGAGGACGGTCACAATGGAAACAGCCAGTGTTGCGATGGCGGTCGAGCCGTTCGCTGTGACTCTCACACAGGGATTTCAGGACCTCTACGAGCGCTACTCCGAGAGCGTGTATCGCGCTGCGCTTCGGGTGACGGGCAGTCCGGCGGACGCCGAGGATGTCTTGCAGAACGTGTTTCTGCGCATCTTTGATAACCGTATCGTGCTTGATCCCGAGAGATCTCCCGAGGGGTACCTGCGCCGTGCCGCCACGAATGCTTCGATCGATCTGTTGCGCCGGAAGGCTGTGTTGCCGCAAGTGGAGATGGAGGAAGGCCGCGACTATGGCGCCGCGCAAAATCGGGGCGTCCCTCAAACTCGGAGCGGCCAGCAGAGCTCAGTGCTGCTAAAGGAGCGGCTACGGCGGGCTTTGGCCAAGATTCCAGCCGCGGATGCGGAGTTGTTCGTCCTCTGTTACCTGGAAGGCTACTCCTACGAAGAGTTGTCCGGCCTGATGAACCTTGAGCGTGGAACGGTTGCGAGCCGTCTCCACCGTATTCGGGCTGTCCTGCGGAAAGAATTGAGCCAGTGAGGGAGCCAGTTGAAGGAGCCACACGATGACGGAAGAAAACTTTGATCAACTGCTGAAGGAGATGCGGGAGGAGCACGTCCCGCCCGAGCAGGCCGAGGCCGCGCGCGAGCGTGTTTGGCAGCGCCTGGAGGGCTCCGGCTCGCTCGCGTGCGCCGAGTTTCGGCCGGACTTCGCGGCCTACCTCGAGGGCGGGCTGGCGGAGTCGCGGCTCCTCTTAGGGCTCGTAACGAAATAACCTATGCAGTATCTCAGTGCCGTCTGGGATGCAGCGTGTAGTTCCAATCTCCGTGGAACTTGTCACGGCGGAGATCAATCTCCGCTACTTCGCGATCTGACACCTTGACGCCTGGAGG
>JAKZVK010000623.1:0-5178 GCA_047516085.1 Bryobacterales bacterium | reverse complement strand
ACCAGGGACAGCGAGTTGACCCGCGTGCCCTGCTTGTCGCACGCGTCGAACGGTGCCGGCAGTGGCCTCTTCAACGCTTCGCGGTCACGCACAAACCGTTCGCCGATGCTCTCGCGGTGGCCGCGCAGGACGTTGCCTTGTGGACGCTGAGGTTCGAGGCGCTACATCTGGGCGTTCAGGGCGTTGCCCGAGTCAGTTACGCTTATTTCAGTCCACGATGAGACCATGCTTCGGCAGGAGATCGCGTAACACATAGGTCCGATGTAGTGAGGCGGCTTGATAGAACCGCCAAATCGGTGAATCCATAGCTGCGCGGTAATCTTCGCTGCCGTTCAGTTCATCCCACTGCTCATTCCAGGTGTCGCCCTCATACTCAGGAATCGTCTCACCGGCGGCGCCGAAAATTTCGCCCGACTGAGCCGCAGTCCGCCAAACCGCAATGCGCTCATCCTTATTGCCTTGCACTCTCAGGACGTCGAGCACGTGGGGTGCAATGACCTCGAATTCACGAGCGTCACCGCTACCGTAAGCGTCTCGCTGCATCCCGACAAAACGCCTGAACATGTCGTGCAGCGCGCGGCAACCTGCCAAGAAGGTCACGGGATTGTTGCGGGTGCTACGAAGGCCCGCAATCGCGTCTGACCGTTCATATTCGAAGCTCCATACGAGATAGGGTCGATCGGGAAATGTGGCTACGGACCCGTGTCCAAGAGCGCCAGATACAGTTTCGGCGAACCAGCTCTTGATGTTGGTAAGCAGACCGCCGTGTGCGCCGTGATTTTCAAAGAAGCGATTTGCCTTCTCCGTGACATAGTTGCGCATGTCGGGCGACAGTGCCGTGATCGTCTCGTCAAGCCCCTCGACCTCTTCGTTAAGGCGAAAGCTGGAGTTGTGGACTTTGTTGCCTCGCGAGCTGACACCCGAAAAGCCGTAATGAGAGAATGTATCGGCGTAGACATGTGCCGCTATACCCAGCAAGTGCAGTGCGAAAGCCCGATCCGAGAATGTTAGGTGGTAATCCCGCATTTCCTGGACGGTCGGGCTGTCCATGCGGCATTTGAGCCGCTCGGTGTAGGTTTCTCCGATATTGCCGGGAATGAACCCGGATCGCGGCCCCGCCGCGCCGAACAAAAAAAGGGCCCGAGGCCGAAGCCCCAGGCCCCATCCTTCGCGAGGTGCGTGCGCCGTCGCGATGGATCAGGCGGTTGTGCGCCGTCTAATTCGGAATCGCTCCAGGCTGCGAATGCAGCCCGCCGGCCGTCCGGCGCGCCCGCGCAGGCGCGGACCTTCAGGTCCGCTGCCGCGAGCGAAACAGCCGAGAGCGGTTCTCATCAAATGAGAACCGCTCTTGCCGTGTCGAAACGATCGACCCCGGGCCCAGCGATTGAAGAGCTCGACGAAGACAAGCAGCGGATAGACCAGCGGGTTCCTGAACTACCTGAGATAGATGGCGACGGGACCGGCGCGCCCTTGCGGCGGGGTGCGGCGGCCCTAGACCAGCACGACCTTGCCCGGGTTCATGATGTCGTCGGGGTCCAGCGCGCGCTTGACCTGGCGCATGACCTCGACGGCCTCGCCGTGCTCGGCCTCCAGGTGCTTGATCTTGCCGTAGCCGATGCCGTGCTCGCCGGTGCAGGTGCCGCCCATGGCGAGCGCGCGGGCGATCATGCGGTCGTTGACCCCGTGCGCGCGGCCCATCTCCTCCTCGTCCCCCGGATCGATGACGAAGGTCAGGTGGAAGTTGCCGTCGCCCACGTGGCCGACGATGGGCGCCAGTAGCTCCTGGGCGTCCACGTCGCGGCGGGTCTCCAGCAAGCATTCGGCCAGGCGCGAGATCGGCACGCAGACGTCGGTCGGCCAGCCCTTGGCCCCGGGGCGCATGGCGAGCGCGGCGTAGTAGGCGTCGTGGCGCGCCTGCCAGAGCTTGCTGCGGTCCTCCTGGCGGGTCGCCCAGCGGAAGTCGCTGCCGCCGCATTCGGCGGCGATCCCGCCGACGGTCTCGGCCTGCTCCTCGACACCGTGAGTGGAGCCGTGGAACTCGTAGAAGAGCGTCGGCTGGACCGGATAGTCGAGCCCGGAATGGCGGTTGATGGCGCCCATCTGGACCTCGTCCAGCAGCTCGATGCGGGCGACGGGGATGCCCATCTGGATGGTCAGGATCACCGAGTTGACCGCGCCCTCCAGGGTCGGGAACGAGCAGACCGCCGCCGAGATGGCCTCGGGAATGCCGAAGAGGCGGAGCTGCACCTCGGTGATGACCCCCAGCGTGCCCTCGGAGCCGACCAGCAGGCGGGTCAGGTCGTAGCCCGCCGCCGACTTGCGCGCCCGCCCGCCGATCCTGACGATCCGCCCGTCGGCCAGGACCGCCGTCATCCCCAGCACCACCTCGCGCATGGTGCCGTAGCGCACCGCGTTGGTGCCCGAGGCCCGGGTCGCGGTCATGCCGCCCAGCGAGGCGTCGGCGCCGGGGTCGATGGGAAAGAAGAGCCCCGTGTCGCGCAGGTATTCGTTGAGCTGCTTGCGGGTGACGCCGGCCTGGACCCGGCAGTCGAGGTCGTCGGCGTTGACCTCCAGCACCTCGTTCATCCGCGAGAGGTCGATGCAGACGCCGCCGCGCCGCGCCGCCACATGGCCCTCCAGCGAGGTCCCGGTCCCATAGGGAATGACCGGGCAGCGGTAACGGGCGCAGACCGAAACCACGGCCGCCACCTCCTCGGTGCTCAGCACGAAGGCCACCGCGTCCGGCGCCTCGACCGGGTGGTAGGACTCGTCGTGGCCGTGCCGCTCGCGCTCCGCCGCCGAGGTCGAGAGGCGCTCGCCCAGGATCGCCTCCAGCTCGGGGAGCATGAGGTCGTTGCGACGCTGGGCCGCCCCGTGGGCGCTGCCCTCCATGAAAGCACCTTCCGCTGTCGGTCCCGGATCGACGCCCCACTATCCGGGATTCCCCAGATGGCTCCTCCCAATCGCCGACAATGGTAGCACAATGGGCATCCGACCGCGAATCCGGCCGTGAGCTGTCACGATAGGCTGTGGTCCGCTCTTGATCGGGCTGATTTGGCGATGAGAAGCCCGGCCCCGTGACCATTTCGCACTGTGAGGGCGCACGTCGACCTGCGCGGCACATACCTGTCCTGTCGGGCGACCTGGAGGCACCTGGATGGGCCGCCGTCATGGCGGCAAAGGAGCCGGCCGCAGCCGGTCAATCAGGCGCAGAATCTCAGCGAACAGAGCTCTGGAGATAGCGACTTCCGCGAGCTGAAAGGTGACATAACGGCCATGTCGCACGACCTTCGCGCCGATCTTGATGAGCTTGTTGCCCAGGGTGGTGAGCGACCAGTGTTCCACAGCCTCGGGCAGCGCCAGGGTGCGCAGGAAGTTGCCGAGATTATAGGCGAGCGCATGGAGCTGGAGCCGAACCTCGTTGTTGCGGAAACTGTGGCAAGATAGGCGTGTCCAGTTGATGGCGTTTTTGCCTTCCTTGATCCACTGCTCGGCTGTGCCCCGACCTTGATAGAACTTCGTCACGCGCTCAGGCGAACGGGACAGGTTGGTCACGACGAAACCGACACGGGGAACCAGTTCGCCGGGATGCCATTCCACCTTGGCCACCACGCGCCGCTTCCTGTCCCAGCTTCCAGCCTGATAGCTGAAGCTGGCGTAGTAGCGTCGCACATGATTTGGTGGCCGCCCAACCGGATGGGACAGCAAATGCGAGATACTCTCTTGCAAAATCAGGTTGGTCGGCAGGCGGATGGTGTAGGCGTAGCCTTCGGCTTCCAGGAACTGATAGATCTCAGGCTTGGCAAAGGCGGCGTCGCCCCGGAAGTAACGACGCATCTTCCTGTTTCTATAGCGGGCCATGACGGGTTCGAGAACTTCGCGCCAACCATCGGCAGAGTGGACGTTGCCAGGACGCAGGGCACAACGCTCCAGGTCACCGAACTGGTTGAAGCAAAAGAGCGGGTGGTAGCAGGTGCAGCCGAAATGCCCATTGTAGGCCGAGCCCTCCTGGTCGCCGTGGGTCGGGCTCTCGGATGAGTCCATGTCGAGGACAATCATCTTCGGCGTCTTGCAATCATGAACCCGGTCGATCCAAATCCCCGAGAGATTGATCAAGGCCGCCAGGTTCTCATTCGTGGCAAGCCACTCCGTCTCGAAGCGCCCCATCTGGCTGGTCGAGGCGGCACGACGATCAAGGCCCTTGCGGTCCACGATGGCTCGCATCGCCGGGGCGCGCGACAGTCGCTCGGCATCGTTCACGTCCTCGTATCCGGCCAAGCGCCCAAACACCGATTGGCGCAACAGGCCCGTCAGCAGGTGGCGCGTGTTCTTGCCTCGACGCAGGTCCGACAACGTCGCCCCACCGAGGTCGGTCAGGCCGAGAACATCGTCCAGCTCGCGGTAGGCCAGGAGCCCAGCGTCCGACGTGATCCTGCTGCCATGGAATTCCAGCTTCAGGCGGCGGTCAAAATCGACCCGAAGGTACCCCGGTTTCAATTCACCCATCGGATACGCCATGGTCTGACCGCTACGGCTATTATAAGATACTGAATCTTATATATGAATCGGCTCAAAAGGTCACGAAAATGGTGATGTAAATGGGGAATCCGGGATGAAATGGAATGGCACCCAGACCCGGCGCTGGTCATGATCGTCGAGATTGGAGCGGTCAACAAGGTGATGGGCAGTGGCCTCCTGGTCAATCCGCGAGCCATCGCGGAACCCCACATGACTTTGGGCCGTGTTGTCGTCAACGAATTGAGCGGAAGTGGCAATGATCCGGGCCGCGTCGGAATTGAGGCCGCCGGCTCTGGCCATGGCGTAGGTGCCGTAATAGTGCATGTCTAGCTGCATCGCCTATCTCTTCCGTCATATTGTGTTCAAGTGTACCGCCCACCACTAGACACGGTTCCGTTTCTCAATTTCGAGCTCGGAGCGGTGGATGCGTTTCGGCGTCAGCCTGAGTGAGTATAGTGCCCGACAGACCCTCGCTCAACCGCGCGTAGCTTAGAAATAAATTGGTACCTATGAACACTAGTGTCCGGTTAAAAATCTAATAAATTCAATTGGTTGGTTATTTGCGAAGCGTTGCATCTGTTTTCGTCTCCCGCAAGTGCTTGATGTATGGGCATTTTCTCGAAGAGGGTCACCGAGAGGATCTGTAACAAAGTGTAGAGC
>JAKZVK010000622.1:0-15257 GCA_047516085.1 Bryobacterales bacterium | reverse complement strand
GGCTCGCCGGCCACGAGTTCCTTGGCGACCCACACGGCATGTCCCAGCCCGAGAGCCGATTTCTGGCGAACATAGGAGACGTGAATCAGCTCGGAGATGTCGCGCACCATCTTCAGATCCGCCGTCTTGTTGCGCTCGCGCAGTAGGTGCTCCAACTCGAAGCTAACGTCGAAATGGTCCTCGATCGCCGACTTACCACGGCCGGTAACGAGGATCATGTTGGTTACGCCCGAGGCCAGAGCCTCCTCGACGCCGTACTGGATGATGGGCTTGTCGACCAGCGGCAGCATCTCCTTGGGCTGCGATTTCGTGGCGGGCAGGAAGCGGGTGCCCCAGCCGGCGGCGGGGAAGACGGCTTTGCGGACTCTCTCCGGCATGGTCCCCCTAGTGTGGCCTGAAAACCCTCGGGATATCAAACGCTTCCGCATCCGCACTTCAAGTTGAGCCGCGACCCCCTACACGGCGCCTCAGCAAGTACATGGAACGGGTGAAGTCGAAACTGAGACACCACCACGGGGCGAGCTTGGCTTGCCCTGTATAATGAAGCGGTTATGGCTGAATCCAGCGTCTTCTGGCTGCGTGTGACGCTGGTGCTTTATTCACTGGGCTTGTGGCACGCGCTGGTAACGGTGGTCAAGCGGCGCCCACGCATGTTCAAGCTCGGCTTGGGGTCGATTTCCCTGGGGGCCGTGTTTCATCTGGTCTCGATCGTCGATCAGGGGATGGCGCTGGGGCGGTTCCCGGTCCACACTCTCCATCAGATGGCCTCGCTGGTCGGTTTCCTCGTGACCGGCGTGTTTCTGCTTGTCTACTGGCGCTACAAGTACGAAAGCTTGGCCGTCTTCGTCTTTCCGACTGTGTTTCTGCTCACTCTTGTGGCCAGTCTTGGCACGGGCGCGCCGACACCCGCAGCCGGATCACTCGGGAAATGGTGGCTCTCGGTTCACGTGGTGTTGCTGCTGCTGGGATACGCGGCGCTCACGCTGACCTTCGTCGCCGGAGTGATGTATATCATTCAAGAAAAGGAACTTAAGTCGAAGCGACCGAGGGCGTTCTATTACCGCCTGCCTCCGCTGGGCACGCTCGACGATATGGCTTACCGAACCCTGGCCGCGGGGTTCGTGCTGGTCACGCTGGGCTTGATTGCAGCCAGTTTCTGGGCTTTCATGGAGTGGGGCTCGAACTGGCTCGTCGATCCAACGATTGCCCTGGCCTTCGTCACCTGGGCCATCTACCTGGCTATGGTCTTCAGCCGGGTGGCGATCGGCTGGCGGGGCCGCAAGGCAGCCTACTTTTCCATTGTGGGGTTCTGTTCGGCGGCGCTGACGTGGATCGTCAACAGCGGCGTCCACTCCTTCACGCAGCGATGAGCGTACTACTGTTGGGCCTCAGTCACAAGACCGCCCCGGTCGAAGTGCGCGAGCGCTTCGCGATCGCCGAGGGGGCTGCGGTCAAGCACATGGAAAAGCTGGTCGAGCAGCCTGGGATCTCCGAGGCCCTGATCCTCTCCACGTGCAACCGGGTCGAGTTCCTGGTTCGAGCCGGCGCCGGGTCGGACGCATCGCAAGAGCTCTTCTCGTTCCTCGAAACCGCGGGGGAAGGCGTCATCGACGACGCCAAGCCCTACTTCTACCGCTACGTCGATGAGGAGGCCGTGCGCCATGTCTTCCGTGTCGCATCGAGTCTTGACTCGATGGTCGTCGGCGAGCCCCAGATCCTGGGCCAGGTGAAAGACGCCTATGCGCGCGCCAAGGCGGCCGGTACGATTCGCGGCGAGCTGGACTTCGTGCTCAACCACGCTTTCCGAGTCGCCCGGCGCGTTCGCAACGAGACCGGGATCGGCCAGATGGCGGTGTCGATCAGCTTCGTGGCGGTTGAGCTGGCCCGCAAGATCTTCGGCGATCTGGGCAGCCGGTCGATTCTGATTGTCGGGGCCGGCAAGATGTCGGAGCTGTCGGCGAAGCACTTGCAGCGCGCCGGGGCGCGGCGGGTCTACGTGACCAACCGCACCCATGAGCGTGCCGTCGACTTGGCTCGGGCGTTCGATGGCGAAGCGGTTGCGTTCGAGCGGCTGTTCGAGATGTTGGCCAAGGTTGATATCGTCATCTCGTCGACAGGCGCCAAGCAGTTCATCCTCAACAAGAAGATGGCGGAGGCGGTGATTGCCGCCCGCAAGCAGCGCCCGGTCTTTCTAGTGGATATCGCGGTTCCGCGCGATATCGACCCGGCCATCAACTCGATCGACAACATGTTCGTGTACGACATCGACGATCTGCAGCAGGTGGCCGACGCGAACCTCGAGCAACGGAAGCGCGAGGCCGAGCGCGCCGAGGCAATCGTCGAGGAAGAGCTGGCCAAGTTGATGCATCGGCTCAAGACCCACCAGGTCGCGCCGACCATTGTCTCGCTGCAAGATGAGTTGGAACGAGTCCGCCAAGCCGAACTGGCCCGCTACCGCGCAAAACTGGGTCCACTCGACGCCGAGCAGACGCAAGCGCTCGACGCGATGACCCGCAGCATGATCAATAAGATTGCGCATTCGCCGATCTCCCACATGAAACGATTGGCCAGCCATCCCGACGGCCTGCATTTCGTGGAGTTCGTCAAGCACGCCTTTAACCTTCGAAAATGAAACCTCTAGTGATTGGTACCCGGGGCTCCCCACTCGCCATGTGGCAGGCCCAATGGGTGGAAGAACAACTCGCGGCGGCGGGAGTGCCCAGCCGCATCAAGGTCATCAAGACCACGGGCGACAGGCTTAGCCAGACCGCCCTGGCGAAGCTGACCGCCACGAAGGGAGCCAAAGGCGTCTTCACCAAGGAGATCGATGAAGCTTTGCTCAAGAGCCGTGTGGACGTGGCCGTGCACAGCTTGAAAGACGTGCCCACCGAACTCAATCGCCGCATGGTGCTGGGGGCCATCCCCGAGCGCGGCGACGCCCGCGATGCCATCGTCGGGGAGGAGCTCAAGGTCCTGCCGGAAGGCGCGCGGGTCGGCACCGGTTCGCTGCGGCGCACCTGCCAGCTACGCCGGCTGCGGCCCGACCTGAAGATCGAGCAGATCCGGGGCAACGTCGAGACGCGTCTCAAGAAGCTCGACGAGGGACGTTACGAGGCCCTGGTTCTCGCCGCCGCCGGCCTTCAGCGGCTGGGTCTGGAAGAGCGCATCGCCGAGATCTTCGAGCCCAACGTCATGTACCCGGCGGTTGGCCAAGGCGCCATCGCGATCGCGGTTCGCAAAAGCGACGAACGCGTGCGAGGCTTGGTGGCGCCGCTGAATCACGAGGAGTCCGAGGCGGCGGTTCTGGCCGAGCGGGCGCTGCTGGCTGCGCTGGGGGCCGGATGCCAAGTCCCGATGGGCAGCTACGCGTCGATTCAGGGGGACCGCTTGCGCCTGTCGGTCCTCGTGCTTTCCGAAGATGGCCGCCGAGCCTATGGCAGAGTCGTGGAGGGCAGCCCGACGAATCCAATCGCTTTGGGACAGGACGCCGCCGAGAAACTACTGGCTCTGGGGGCCGGCGAGTTGCTCGGCAAGAAAGCGCGCGCTGCCAAGCGCCGCTAGCCGGCGAGTCGCGCCACCATCCGGCGGATGCGGTTGAGACTGTCGAGGAGGACACAGTGAAAATCGGCGTCGCTGGACTGGGGTTCATGGGCAGTACCCATCTTCAGGCTTACCAGGCTATTGCCGGCGCGGAGATCGCTGCGGTCGCGAGCAGCGATGAGCGGAAACTGGCCGGCGACCTCAGCGCCATCCAGGGCAATCTCGAGCGGCCGGGTGAGTCGATGGACTTTGGTTCGGCCGCGCGCTACAAGACACCCGAAGAGATGTTCGGCGATCCGAGCGTCGAGGCGGTGGACTTATGCGTGCCCTCGTACCTTCACGCCTCCCTCAGCCAGGCGGCGCTCAACGCCGGCAAGCACGTGCTGGTCGAAAAGCCGATGGCGATGTCAGGCCAGGAATGCGACGCTATGGTAGCGACCTCCCACAAGTGCAACAAGGTGCTCATGGTGGCCCAGGTCATTCGTTTCTGGCCCGACTACGTGGCTGCAAGGAACATCGTCCAGTCGGGGGAACTAGGCGCAGTGAAGGCCGCGGTCTTTCGCCGCAAGTGTGCCGCGCCGGCTTGGGGCAAGTGGATGCACGACCGCTCGAAGAGCGGAGGCGGCGTTTTCGACCTGCTCATTCACGACTTCGACTTCTGCCTTTATGCGTTCGGACAGCCGACGGCGGTGCAAGCCCGCGGCGTCGAGGAGATGGAAAAGGGAATCGACATTGTTGAAGCACGGCTGGAATATGAATCTCCTGTTGCTGTGTTTGTCTCGGGGGGCTGGCACCATCCGCAAGGTTATCCCTTCACGATGGAGTTCTCGATCGTGTGCGAGGAAGGCACGCTCGATTTTCACTCCGCCCAGCGGCGCCTGACGCTGTATCGCCGCAACGGCGAGGTCGAAGAGCCCGCGTTGCCCGAAACCGATGGTTTTCAGGCCGAACTGGAGGCCTTCGTCCGCGCCTGCGAAGCCGGCAAGCCCGCCGACGACTGCCGCCCGGAAGAATCCGCCGTCGCCACCCGCATGACGCTGGCCATGCGAGCCTCGCGCGAGCGGGGTGGCGCGCTGATCGAGGTGTAAGAAAGCAGTTTGGCCCCGCTCAGAGCGGCGCTGTCTACTTCGCCAGTCGAGAGTCCGTGCCCCCACTCTAGAAGGGGGCTAGTCTCTTGTTCCTTACCTCGGTGCTCCCTGCGATGGAGCGGGCACTGCTTCCCGCCGCTCGAGATACTCCTTCAACGCCACATCCAACGGCGGCATCTTGGCGATACCCAGCGACTCGATCTTGGCGTTCGAGAGCGCCGCGTGGCGGGGACGCCGAGCCGGGGTGACGTACTCGCGATAGTTGGTCGGCTCGATGTCGGCCTTGAGGCCCGCCAGCGCCAGGATCTGCAATGCGTAGTCGTACCACGAGATGGTCGTCCCGCCGCCGATGTGGTACAGCCCTGCCGGCATGCCTTCCAGGAGATTGATTGCCCTCGATGCCAGTGCTGGAGCATAGGTCGGCGTGACAAAAAAATCCTCAACGACCCGCAACGAACTACCCTCTGCCGCCTTACGCAAGACCAGTTCCGGGAAGTTGCTGCGCTTCGTATAGCGGCCGGCCGGCCCGAACACGCCGGCGACGCGCACCAAGAATAGCTTGCGGCAATACACCTTGGCGTACAGCTCGCCGGCCAGCTTCGAGACAGCGTAGGCCGAGGGCGGGTTCGGGAGGTCGTCTTCGGTGTACGGTTCGGGCTTGGTGCCGTCGAACACGTGGTCGGTCGAGAAGTGCATAAACGTGGCGCGGACGCGTTGGGAAGCGATGGCCAGCAAACGCACGGCAAAGCCGTTCACCTGCATTGCCAACTCGGGCTCCTTCTCGGCCAAGTAGACGAGGTTGTAGGCGGCCGAGTTGATGACCCACTCGGGCTTGTGGCGGTCGAAAGCTTTGTCGACCTCCGAGGCAGAGGTAATATCGAGCTGCTGCCGGCCCAACCCGACGACTGGATGTCCTCGGCGCTGGAGTTCCGCGACCAACTCCGTACCTAACTGTCCACCCGCTCCCAGTACCAGTGTGCGCAATGATTAGTCTCCCGAGAAAAAGATCATCGTTACAAAGTTGAATGGCGCCACGAAACCCACGCGGCTCAGACGGATTCTAGCACCCGCGGCGGTGCTTCGACCGCGGAACTGCGACCGCAGGTAGGGGCGTGGCGCGCGACGCTCGCCAGCGTGTCTTGTCGGCGATGCGGGGTAGAATGAGTTTCTCCGCTAGCAAGATTTCGCTCGATGGTCTGCTTCTTATGTCCGTACTGCTGAACAAACCCATGTTCCAGTGGGGCGTCGTCGCCGTATCCGCGCGAAAGTTATCCGTCGGCGCGCTCGCGTCTCTGATGGCTCTTCTCTGTTTCGGTTGTGTCTCGAGAGAGCCCGAGAAGGGCCCATACGACACCGACCCCACGCCACCCGAGCAAGCCGCCCAGGCGATGCAGATCGTCGAGGGATTTCGCGTCGAGGTCGTTGCCGCCGAGCCGGAGGTGGTCGATCCGGTCGACATTGCCTTTGACGAGAACGGCGATCTGTGGGTTTGCGAGATGCTCGACTACCCCTTCGACCCCGAGGAAGGGGAGCAACCGCGCAGCCGCATCCGCTTCCTCGAAGACCAGGATGGCGATGGGCGCTTCGAAACCGCCACGCTGTTCGTCGACAACCTCCTGCAAGCCTCGAGCGTGATGCCTTGGAAGGGAGGCGTACTCGTCACCGTTGCCCCCGATATTCTGTACTTCAAAGACACCGACGGCGACCACAAGGCCGACGTGCGTGAGGTCTGGTTCACAGGTTTTCAGGGCCGCGAAGTGTCGCCCGAAGCCCGCGTCAATAGCCTGCGCTACGGCATCGACAATTGGATCTACGCCGCCAACTCCAGCCGGCCGGGCACGATCACCTCACCAAAGTTTCCAGACAAGCCCGGCGTCATCGTGCGCGGCTATGACTTCCGCTTTCACCCCGGCAAGGACGAGTGGGAGGCAACCGCCGGCACGGCGCAGTTCGGCATGTCGTTTGATGAGTGGGGCCACCGCTTTGGATCAAGGAACACGACTTTCTTGAGTCACACCGTGCTGCCGGCGCGCTACGTGCTGCGGAACCGCTTTTTCTCGCCGCCCAGCATGGTGCAGTTCACCGTCGAGCACGACGACAACGAGAACTTCATCTACCCGCTCACCGAGCCGCAGCAGTGGCGCATCGAACGCACCGCGGCGCGGCAGAAGCGCTATGACGAAACACGTCCCGGCCGAACCGAGCACCTTTGGGGACGTTTCTCGGCCGCCACCGGGGCTACGGTCTACGTCGGCGACGCCTTCCCCGAGGAGTACGTCGGAAACATCTTCAACGGCGAGGTGAACGGGAACCTCGTGCGCCGTAACATCATGACGGCCCATGGGGCGACCTATCGCGCCCATCGCGCGCCCGAAGGAGAACGCGAGTTCCTGGCCGCGCCCGACAATTGGTTTTCGCCCGCGAACTTTGCCAATGCGCCCGACGGCAATCTGTACCTGGTCGACTTCTACCGCGAGTACATCGAGGAGCCGCGGTCGATCCCGATGGCGTTGCAAGAAAAACTGCAAATGGATTTCTATCGCGGAGGCGACCGCGGCCGCATCTACCGCGTCGTTCCGGAGAATCCGCGCCAAAAACGGAACCTCAAGCCGGGTCTCGGGACCGCGACCGCTGCGGAGTTGGTCGAGACCCTCAAGCATACCAATGGCTGGCATCGGCGCACGGCGCATCGGCTGCTGGTCGAGAAACAGGATGCCGAGGCCGTCCCGCTGCTCAAGGAGTTAACCGAGAGTGAAACACCGCAAACGCGGCTTCACGCACTCTGGGTACTCGAAGGGTTCGGCGCGCTCGAAGCCCCAATGGTCCGCACGGCGCTGCGCGACGACCACCCGCGCATTCGCGAGAACGCCATCAAGATGGCCGAGGCGTTTCTGCCCGAGTTGTCGGGAACTCTCACGTCGATGACGAGCGACGAAGACCCGCGCGTGCGCTTTCAGCTCATCCTCACCTTGGGGCTGATCCCGAGCAACCATCGTGTCTTGACGCGCCTGATTCCCGAGCACGCCGACGACCCGTGGTTCCGCAGCGCATTGCTGTGCTCGGTGGGCGGATCGGGCATGAGGGTTTTCAATCGCCTGTTGACGCGCCACCGGCAGTTCTTCCGCGAACCCTCCGAGGGCAGGCAGGAGTTCCTCTCTCAGCTCTCTTCGATCATCGGAGCGGGCCGGACCTCGGATGAGATTTCGCTGTTCCTCATGGCGATCGACGATACGCCCGCGCTCCGTCCGGTTGGGTGGCGGACGGCGGCCCTCTCGGGCCTGGCGCGGGGCCTGGCCATCGAGGGCTCCCGCAGTGTCCGGATTCCGTCGGCGCGGCGAATCATGATGAAGCTGGTCAACGACAGCTCCGAAGAGGTGGCGGACGCGGCTCGCGAAGCAGCCCAGTATTTTGCTCTGCCTGCTTTCATCCAGAAGTCGCTGGCGGAGGCGGGCGACGGCGATCTCGCGATCGAGAAGCGCGTGCGGGCCGCCAAGGCTCTGCGCGGGGGCTCGTACTCACAAGTCGATCCTGTGCTCGCCAAGATTCTTACAACGCCGACGCCACAAGAAGTTCAATCCGCCGCGGTCGACACGCTATCGGGATTCGACGACGCCGGCGTCTCGGAAACTTTGTTAGCCGGCTGGAGCGGCTATGGTGCGCCCGTTCGTGAACGCGTTGCTCAGGCGATGATGCGTAAGAAGGAGCGGGCGCAAGCGCTACTGGCGGCGGTCGAAGCGGGTGACGTGCCCGCACCGTCGATCGACGCGGTCTCGAAGATCCGCCTGACGCAGTACCCCGACGCCGAGGTTCAAGAGCGCGCCAAGGCGTTGCTTGCGGCGGAGGTCAGCGAACGGTCGACCGTGGTGGAAGAGCATCAAGACGCGCTCGCGCTCGCCGGCAACATCGAGCACGGCAAGGATGTCTTTGAGGAGCACTGCGCGAAGTGCCACCGGCGCCAAGGCGAGCGCGGTCGCATCGGTCCGGACCTCTCCGGCGCGAACAACAAGACCCGCGACGAGTTGTTGCTTAACATCCTCGATCCCAGCTACGACATCCAGCCCAGCTACGCAAACTACATCGTCGTGGACAACAAAGGCCGCATCTACGACGGCCTGCTGTCCGGCGAGACGGCCGAGGCCGTCCGGCTCCGCGGCGAGTACGAAGACGTGACCATCTTGCGGAAGAACCTGGCCGAGATGCGAACCTCGACCGTGTCGCTGATGCCCGACGGCCTCGAAGAAGACATGTCGCGCCAAGACATGGCCGACGTGATCGAGTATCTGCGCGCAGGGTTGTGACCGCGGCCCGCAGGGTGGGTCCAGGGGCCCCCAGCGACATTCCTAGAACGGCATTCCATGAGCGCTTCCGCACCCAAGATTGTGATTCTGGCGGGGCCCAACGGCGCCGGGAAGTCGACCTTTGCCCCAAAGATCGTGCGCGACTTTCTCCACCTGAAGGAGTTCGTGAACGCGGACACAGTGGCCGCCGGACTCTCGGCTTTCGGGCCCGCGGACGTGGCGATTGAAGCCGGCAGGATCGTGCGCAACCGTCTACGCGAACTGGCCGCCGAAGGGGCTAACTTTGCTTTCGAGACGACGCTGGCGACTCGTTCGTTTGCTCCCTGGCTGCGGAATTGAGGGCTCAGGGGTATGAGGTTCACCTAATATTCGTTTGGCTTGTGACAGCCGATCTGGCGGCCCAACTCGTGAGCGATCGTGTCCGATTGGGTGGCCATGCCATCGAAGAGGAAACCATTCGAAGACGATATGTCAGGGGGATCACCAACTTCCATAAGCTCTACCGGCCCCTGGCACACGAGTGGGCCGTGTGGGACAATTCGGAGGTGGGCGGCCCGGTCCGAATGGCGATAGGAAGCGAGAGCGGGCCGGAGGTTGTACTGCACGCTGATTCTTGGTCGAAGTTCGTCGGAGCACAAGATGTCTCTCAACGGTAATATCCCATCCGACTTTCTGATCTCCCACGTGGAGGAGGTCGACGAGATGCTTCGCCAAGCCGTCCGCGAGGAACTCCTCCGATGCAAAAAGCTGGGTCACTCGGTGTCTGAATGGCGCGACGGCCGCGTCGTGATCGTCCCGCCGGAAGAAATCCCCGTCGACGACGAACCTCCCGAGAAGCCCTAATCCGCCGCTTGCTTCGGGTGTGCCGCAAGCATCCACTCGGAGTGGGCTCGACGCTCGCACGCTAGAATACCCTTGTGCTCTGGCAACTCGGGGTGGAACTCACCGTCTGCCTCCACTTCCTGTTCATTCTCTTCGTCGTATTCGGGTCTCTGTTTGCCTGGCGGAAGCGCGGCTGGAAGTGGGCCCACCTTGCCGCCATGGCCTACGGGTTGTCCATCGAGCTGGGAGGCTGGATCTGCCCGCTCACGTGGGTGGAGAACTGGTGCCGGCGTGAGGCCGGCGTGGTGCCCTACGAGGGAAGCTTCATTGCTCAGTATCTTGAAAGACTCATCTATTTCGACGCGTCGCAGGCAGCGCTCGTGGCCGGAGCCATCGCGGTGATCGCGCTGAACCTCGCAGTCTACGGATACTTCGGACGCAGGCAGAGGCTCCGCAACAAGCGGTTGGGCACTGTAATCGTGCTGTCGGGGATCTTTCTGGCGGCGCTGGGCGCCCTCGGCTGCGGCGGCGGGGGTGGGGAGCAGGGCCCCGTCGAGCTACAACTGGGCCACGTCGCCAGCCCGGGGTCGCTGGTCGCCCTGTCAGCCGAGGAGTTCGCGCGCCGAGCCAACGACAAGCTGGGCGAAGCCGCCACCGTGGTCGTGTTCGGGTCAAGCCAACTCGGCACCGACGAGAGGCTGTTGCAAAAGCTGAAGCTCGGCACCATCGACTTCTCGCTGCCCTCGACGATCATGTCGTCGGTGGTGGACGAGTTCGGCCTGTTCGAGATGCCGTATCTCATCAACGACCGCGAGCACATGAGCCGCATCGAGAGCGAGATTTTTTGGAGCAAGATCGCGCCCGCGACCGAGGCCAAGGGCTATAAGGTGCTCGCCGTATGGGAGAACGGCTTTCGCCACATCACCAATAACACCCGGCCTATCAGCGTGCCCGGCGATCTGCAAGGCATCAAGTTGCGCACGCCGAAAGGCCGCTGGCGGGTGAAGATGTTCCAGACCTATGGCGCCAACCCCACACCCATGTCGCTGTCGGAAGTTTTTGTCGCGCTCCAAACCGGGGTCATGGACGGCGAGGAGAATCCGCTGTCACAGATTCACAGCCAGAAGTTCCAGGAAGTGCAGACCTACCTTTCGCTGACCCGCCACCTCTACAGTCCGGCCTTCCTGACCGTGTCGACCCGGAAATGGAACGCTCTTCCCGAGCCGGTGCGGTCGATCATAGAGCAAACGGCCAAGGACACCCAGGAGTTCGTCTACGCGACCGCCCGGAAGATCGATGAAGAGTTGCTCGCCGAGTTGACCGAGGCGGGCATGGAAGTCAACGAGGCCGACCAAGAGGCGTTTCGGGCAGCGAGCCGAGCGATCTACGAAGAGTTCGGCGACACAGTGCCGGGCGGCCGCGAGATGATCGAGGCCGCCATTGCGCTGGCCGACCGCTAGGGCCGATACTACTGTATTCCAACCGGCGGCCCCAATCGTTTTCTGGGGGCGCTTCGTCACGTCCGAACCCGTCGCCCGCGTTTCAACACGACGCCCTCCCCATGGTCACCCCACCCTCCGTGTTTCGTAGGGCTTTCGAGCGCTTGCTCGAAAGTGTCGTTGTGCTGCTGATGGGCTCGTTGGCAACCCTTGTCGTGGTCGCGGTGGTGTTTCGCAAAGGCGGGGCGGCGATTGTCTGGTACGACGAGGTGGCATCCATCCTGCTTGCATGGCTGACGTATTACTGCGCGTCGCTGGCCGCGCTCAAAAGAGCCCACATCGGTTTTCCCAAGCTCGTCGAGTCATTGCCCACCCGAGCGCGGCGGACGGCATGGATCGTCCGCGAGATTATCGTGATCGGGTTTTTCGCGCTCGCCGGATGGGCCGGCTGGGAAGTGGTGCGGGTTCTCGAAGGCACCTACTTGGTGAGTTTGCCCTGGATGCCGGTGCAATTGACGCAGTCCGTAATCCCGATCGGCGCGGCGTTGTTCATCATCGCCGAGGTGTTGGGCTTTCAAGAGGACTGGCGTCGGCACGACGAGCGTACCGCAGGCGAGGCGGACTCGCCGTGACCGTGCTCGTTCTGTTCTTGGGGTTGCTGGCCCTGGTGGCGATCGATGTACCGATCGCGATCGCCATCGGCGTCGTCGCCGTGGTCGCCATGGGAGCGGCGTCGGGGCTCGAGGCGCTGCCGAACGTCGCGCTGGTCCTCTTCGACGGCGCCACCAAATTTCCGCTGATCGCAATTCCTCTTTTTATCCTCGCCGGCTCGCTGATAAACGAGGGTGGCATCTCGCGCAGGCTGATCGCGTTCGCATCGGCGCTGCTGGGTTTCATCCGGGGCGGGCTGGCTATGGTCACGATCGGTGCCTCGCTCTTCTTCGCCGAGATTTCGGGCTCGGCCGTGGCGGACGTCGCGGCGCTGGGTTCGATTCTGATCCCGGCTATGAAGCGCAAGGGCTACCCGACACCCTTCGCGGCGGCGGTAACGTCGTCAGCCGCCACGCTGGCGGTGATCATTCCGCCTTCGATCCCGATGATCCTCTACGGCGTCATGGCGGGCACCTCGGTGGTCGAGCTGTTTGTGGCCGGCATCATTCCGGGCTTGTTGGGCGGCCTGTCGATGATGGCCGTGACCTACGTGCTGGCCGTTCAGCGCAACTACCCGGTGGAAGAGGTCTTCCAACTTCGCCGCGTGTGGACGACTTTCCGCGAAGCCGGATGGGCCCTCGCCTTACCGCTGATTATCCTCGGTGGCATCTTTGGCGGATGGGTCACCGCCACCGAGGGTGCGGGCCTGGCCGTCGTAGCGGCCCTCGTGATCGGCGGGTTGATCTATCGCGAGTTGAACTGGACGACGATCCGCCGGGGGATGGTAGAGGCCGGCACGCAGACCGCCATTGTGATGCTGCTCGTCGCGACGTCTGCCCTACTGAGCGAACACCTCACCGTCATGCAGATCCCGCAGCGCGTCGCCGAAGGCATCGTCGGGCTCACGGACAACAAGTACCTTGTAATGGCGTTGCTGAACGTCTTCTTTCTGCTGATAGGCATGATTCTTCACTCGGCGGCGGCGATCATCTTGGTCGTGCCGATCGTGATGCCGGTGGTGCATGCGGTGGGCATCGACCCAGTGCACTTCGGGCTCGTCGTCACGCTGAATCTCGGGATCGGGCAGCAGACGCCTCCGGTCGCTAGTGTTCTGATGACCGCCTGCTCGGTGGCCAAGGCCGACATCTGGGAGGTCAGCAAGGTGAATGTGCGGTTCATCGCCGTGCTTCTTGCAGTGCTGGTGCTGGTCTCGTACGTCCCGGCGATACCGCTTGCGTTGGTGAACCTTTTCTATCGGTAGGTGTGGGCCTGAGACCCCCGGGCGCTATTCTGCCCTAGCCAATCCCAACTAGCCAAGGGCTGCGCCCTTAATGTCCCGAAGTGGCGCCGATGCAGCTTGTAGGGGCGGACCGCTGCGTCCACCCCGCAGCCGGTAGGCGGCTTCTCTTTCGCGCAGAAACCGAGAGCAACTTCGCGCGCCGGGGTGGACGCAGCGGTCCACCCCTACGCCATGAACTGAGCCGGGACGACTGCCGTAGGTATGCCTCGCCTAACGAGGACAAGATTCTCGTTGCGCTACGCATAGGCAGCCAACCCCTCGACTGAAGTCCCGCGCGCCCTGCATCCGATTTCTTCTAAGGTAGACTGAACCCAATACGCTAAGGCCGCTGGCTGCTCGAAAGTCGCCCAGAACGGCAAGCCTGCATGAAGATCATCGATATTCTCAAGCGCAACGTCCGCACGGTGTCGTTCGAGTTTTCCCCCCCCAAAGACGACGCGGGCTTCGTGGACCTGTTCAAGACCATCGAGGCGCTCAAGCCGCTCGACCCCAGCTACGTCTCCGTAACCTACGGGGCCGGCGGCAGCACCCGCCGCAAGACCGTCGATCTGGTCAAGCGCATCAAGCATGAAATCGGGATCGAGGCAATGGCGCACCTGACATGCGTGGGAGCGACCCGCGAAGAGATCGGCGCGGTGCTCGACGACCTGGAGGCCGGCGGCATTGAGAATGTTCTGCCTCTGCGAGGAGACCCGCCGAAAGGTCAAGCGGAGTTCGTCCCGACGCCGGGTGGTTTTGCATACGCCAACGAGCTGGTGGATTTCGTTCGTTCAGGTTATTCGTTCTGTCTGGGAGGCGCTTGCTATCCCGAGGTGCACCCGGAGGCCACCAACCCCGGGGCGGACCTGGAGAACTTGAAGCGTAAAGTGGATGCCGGTGTCGACTTTCTGATCACGCAGCTCTTCTTCAGCAACGAAGACTTCTTCCGCTTTCGTGATCGCGCCGCCGCCGCCGGCATTGGCATTCCGATTCTGGCCGGCATGATGCCGATCTTGAGCGTCAAGCAGATCAAGCGCTTCACGCAGATGTGCGGTGCTGGGCTCCCGCGGGAGCTGCTGTCGAAGATCGAAGCCGTGGAGGACGACCCCGAGGCGGTGAGGCAGGTCGGCACCTATCACGCCACCCGCCAGTGCGAGGATTTGCTGACCCAGGGGGTCGCCGGAATTCACTTTTACACGCTCAACCGATCGACGGCGACGCGTGCGGTGTATCAGTCCATCAAGGGGTTGCGCGTGCCGACCCCGGTGATCTGAAGGGAGGAGAGAGGTTGACTGTGCCTTGCCGGTGGTCCGGCTTTTGCCGCGCGGCGTCGGTGGTAGTTTTCTCAGTTGTCGCGGCCGGGGTGGTCTATGCCCAGAGCAGCACCGCCAGGTACCGTAACCCCATCGTCTTTCAGCGCGCCCACCTTGACGAGACGACCGGTGAGCAGCTTCTCGCGGGCAAGCTCTGGGTCATGGAAGAGGACGGTACCGGACTACGTCAACTGACCAACGGCAAGACCTACGACGAACACTCCTCGTTCTATTCCGATCAGGAGCACGTGTTGTATTCAGAATTCGCGTCGAACCGGTATGACCACGCCGCCGGTGCCCGACTGATCAAGCTCAATGTCTACACCGGCGCCCGGGAAGTTGTAGTGGAAGAGGCCGGCTGCGCGCTGCACCATGCTTCGGTCTCGCCTATCGACGACCGGCTCGCGTACCACCGCAACTGCGGCAAGCACCGCTCACAGCAGGTCAGATGGGGCGAAGGTGGCTACGAGGTAACCCTGGAGGCCACCAATGGTGTGGCGCTCCCAGACGGCATCATCGCCATGCATGAGAAGAGCCGCGGGTACAAGCCTCGCGAAGTCTCTCTCGTGCGCTCGTACGGTCATGGCCCGGGGTCAAGGGCGGTGGTGCTGGTTGGAGCGAAGCATCTCGACCGCCGACCCGCAGTCTCCCCGGATGGGAAGTGGCTGGCGTGGCAGACGAACCGTGCGGGCGGCGAAGACGAAATCTTCCTGGCCAACATCGACGGCTCCAACGCCCGCAATCTTACCAACGCCGCGGGCAACGACGGCCACCCCTGGTTCTCGCGCGACGGCCAATGGATCGTCTTCGAGTCCGACCGTTCCGGC